>NZ_JAAHGN010000961.1:0-2967 GCF_010672485.1 Moorena sp. SIO2C4
TTCCCTCGGTGCGCTTACAGTCGTCGAATTAAATTCGCCACGGGTCGCACCGCTCCCGACTCCCTCGGTGCGCTTACAGTCGTCGAATTAAATTCGCCACGGGTCGCACCGCTCCCGACTCCCGACTGAGTATTAACGAGGGGAACCAAACACCTGCACCCAGTAGTGGCGATAGGGACTGGAAGGGTCGCTGACATAACCAAAGCCAATTTCTTGATACTGAGGCTTGAGTATATTACGGCGATGACCAGAGCTTTTCATCCATTGCCTAATGGTTTGAGCAGGAGTCGGGTAACCTGCGGCAATGTTTTCACCAACATAGGAATAGAGGTAACCTGCTGCTTTAGCGCGATCGCTTATTTTAGAACCATCTGAACCAGTATGGCTGAAAAAACCATTGCGCACCATATCTTCAGCGTGTAGCTGTGCGGCTTGAGTTAGCTCAGCAGAAAGCTGTAATGGTGGCAAGCCAGCTTTTCGCCGTTCAGCATTGGTTAGTCCAAGCAACTCAGTATTGAATTTAGCTAAGGATGAGCTACTGGTTAGCACAGTTATCTGCTCCTGAGAACCTCTCTGGAGAGTGTTATTGGAGTAAGGGTTAGCCAGAACTGAGCTAGACTGAAGCGCTATTTCAAATAATCCGAGCAAACTAAGCGGAGCAATTGCCCAAAAATGGATTTTATGCATAAATTACCTCATGGGTCAATATCTGCAACAGATCTGATTGCACCCGGTAGCCATTAATATGGCGCTAGATATATATAGCAATCCGATTCAGCTTTTCAAGGGGATTGCTCTATCTATCGACTAAGCCTCCCCTGAAAAGGTTCCCTAATTTTGAGGTTTATGGGAATTTCCCAGAGGATGGTTTTGTGCGTTCGCGTAGCGTGGCCGAAAGGCCAATCGCTTAGTGTGGCCGAAAGGCGATCGCATTTTCATTCCTTGATTATCATGCCTTTTTATAACTATTAATAGTTAAATTTATATCAGCTATTATTTATCAGTTATCATCTATCAGTTATCATCTATCAGTTATCATCTATCAGTTATCAGTTATCATCTATCAGTTATCAGTTATCAGCATTCAGCTTATGGGCTAATTCACAGGCTAGAAGCCTGTGCCACGCTACTTGAGATGCTTTTGAACAAGCGATGCAGCGCCGACCTGCGGGGGTTTCCCCCACTCGCGCTTTGCATCAAGAAAACAGGTAATCATTTTTTTGATCTGCTCAGAGCTGACCGCTGATAGCTGACCGCTGATAGCTGAATGCTGAATGCTGAATGCTGACACTCTTGAAAAATAACGTTTCTAGGAACGATAACGAATCACTCCCGGTAACTGCCGCAGCACATCGTTTTTATATCGAGCGAATTTTTTTATGGCATTTTGATTGATAATATTCTTTTTAGGAAGATTAACAGTAATCGTTTCTTCCATTTGCCATGGATCAAAGTTTTCCCAGTTTTCAAAGTAGGCTTGCAAGTACAGCCAATAGGCTAGATCGAGCTGAGCATCGTATACAATCAGGATACATGGCATTGGTTCTTTTAACCATGGTTCTATGTCTGAGCGTCCTAGGGGAAAGCCTATGGTTTCTTGGTCAGCGGATAGCATGCTCAGAAAATCGGTTGCCTTTAGCTTGACGTAAATTTTACCATTTTCAAGTTCACTATTGGCATCATAGGTAAAGATAATCAGGTCAAAACCATAGGTGTACTCAAGCTCAACTCTTTGTACTGAGTAACCACATAATAATATATATCGTTCCACATAATTGATACTGAGATCAGCAATAATTTGTTCTCTCGGTCGTTTATTTTTCTTCATTAGACCGGAAGCGATAGAAATGATTTACTCTATAGCTTACAGCAGTTTTCAATTGGGTCAGTACTTTCGTTCTGGGTTTTAGGGAGTAGGGAGTAGGGAGTAGGGAGTAGGGAGTAGGGAGTAGGGAGTGGTAAACAATCATGTTTACCTCACTCCTGAGGACAATTGCTATAGATCATGAGAGTTTAGCTTGAAATAAAAGCGATCGCTTATCACCCTAGACAAGCGATCGCTTTTAGTATTCAGAGATTATCCAATCAAAACTTCGATTTAACTACCAGCTAGGACAAAATCTACTTCATCAGCTCCGCCAGTTTCATCTTGACCGGAGGTAATTTGTTCCCCATTAACTTCAACAGCGAAGGGTGTGCTGTCTAAATTTATATTATAATCCGTTGCGTCAGCAGTATATCCAACACTAGCCACCATCTTACGACCCTCATCGGTATAGATGAATGCCAACATTTGGTTTTTTTCTTTCTGATTGTCGTAAGCCCAAATCACCATATATTGTTGGTCTTGATAGTCGAACATCTTAGGCGCACGAGTGGGGACATAACGACCAGCATCACCAAAGCTAGCATCCAAGAAGTTTTGCACAGAACTGTCTTGTACGATAGCGTAGGCAACTTCTTGGGGAGAGGTAGCTTCTGCATCACCTTCACTTTCGTCCCTCTCCTCTTCTTTATCACGGTTGCGGAAATAATCCACAGCCACTTTAGTTCCGACCGCACCGACTGCTGCTATACCAGCACCCATTAGTATGTTGCGCAGTTTACTCATTTATTGTTATGGCCTATGACTACCAACGGATTATACTATAGCAGTTCTCAATTCCATAGTGTTTACAGATTCTGGAGCACAAAGGGTTTGATAGCACTACTACTCCACTTATTCTTGAGTTTCTCAACTACAAATGGCCGAATTACAAACTTAGGGGGCACACCCTGATGTACATCAATCCGTAGGAACGTATGAGGAGAGCGGGCTGTTCTGCCTTTACCTTTGCGTCCGATAAATAAAAGCGATCGCGCCACCATTTGAACATAACCGCTCTGACTAATTTCCATCACTTCAACCTCATCTTTGCGCTGACCCCGCAAACTAGCACCACTTCCGCCACAAACTAGCCAATTTAA
>NZ_JAAHGN010000962.1:0-2953 GCF_010672485.1 Moorena sp. SIO2C4
GTCTGAAATAGTTGGATGCAAGCATGTTTGGCATCAGCCGCTAGTGCGATCGCATCTCGTGATACAGTATCGTCAGGTAAGGCTACTTTTTGGTCTGTACTGAGGGAATTAAGTCCAGTAATCTGATCCCTAATCCGCGCTGCTAGCTCAAAGTTAAGGGATTCTGCTGCTTGTTCCATATTGGCCGTCAGCATCTCAATTAGTTCCCCACTACGCCCTTGAAAAACCATAGCGATTTTCTGGATGGTTTGACGGTACTCTTCCGGTGTAATTAGTTTTTGACACACACCAGGACAACGACCTAAATCATAGTTAAGGCAAGGACGGTCTTTAAACAGAGGTCGAGGGCGTTGCCGGATGGGGAAAATCTGTTTGACCAGAGCTAAAGTATTGCGCAATAGCTTGACATCGACGTAGGGACCATAGTATTTATCCTGTTTATTCCCCATGCGCCGCTTACGGGTAATGAAGATACGGGGATAATCCTCTGACCAAGTGATGGCAACATAGGGATACTTCTTATCATCCTTGAGCAGTACGTTGTAGTAAGGTTGGTGCTGCTTAATCAGATTGGCTTCCAACGCTAGGGCTTCCGCTTCGGTATCGGTTACGATGAATTCAATATCAGTAACCTGTGCCACCATCATCGCAATGCGAGGACTCAGGGGTTGGGAGTCACGGAAATAGGAACGGACTCGCGTACGCAATTTTCGGGATTTGCCGATGTAAAGAATACTAGCGCTATGGTCACGCATTAAATAAACCCCTGGTTCCAGGGGAATTTCTTTCAATCGACTTTCCAAGGGTTCTGGATCTTGGATTAATGGCTTAGAACTCATAGCGTGAATGGTCTGTGGTCAACTGTTGGTTGTTATTTCCCGTGATCACCACTAGGGCGTGTCTTCTTGCCTCGGAGATCCCCCGTTGGTCCCCCTTAAAAAAGGGGGACTTTGAGTATGGCTCCCCCCTTTTTCAAGGGGGGCTGGGGGGGTGAATAATCTTGCGGAAAACTTTGAAAACACGCCCTAGGCTTTATTTTGTTCCGCTAGCCGATTTGAGATTACATCCAAAAATTTATCCACATTAAATGGCTTAAGAATATAGTCATGAATGCCTAGTTCTCTGATCTTCTGAATATTGCTGCGATCTGCACTAGCCGTCAGAAACATAAACGGAATTTTCGCTGTGGCTGGATCTTGACGTAGTGCCTGCAATACCCCATATCCATCTAGTTCAGGCATCATTACATCGCACAAAATCAAATCTGGTGGTTCTTGTTGAACCAACTGTACACCTTCAACACCATTTTCAGCACCCTGAGCGTCAAACCCTTCAATTTCAAGGAGTTCGATCAGATTTTCTCGAATAAAAATCTCGTCCTCAATTACCAAGATTTTATTCATTATTATCCTATTCAACCTAACTGTGAAAATTTAAATCTTATCAGAACCTTAGAATAAGATGCAATTATAAGGGATAGTTGGTGCATTAGCCCAATGGCATATTATTGGGGGTAGCCCAAGTTTCATTGATAGCCACATTAATATGAAACGATATGTTAGTGTACTCCAGTTGTTCTGGAGTACTGCGCTCACTGCTGAACTGGAATATCGGTTAAATTTTGCGATCGCTACCTTGAGCAGCCTAGGAAACCTAGCTGGTAGCCTATTCGGTCTATTCTTGTTTTACCGCACTGGCTACACCTTTTCCGGCTGGAATTGGGAAGAAGCCCTGGTCATACTAGGGATATTCACGTTACTACAGGGGTTTTCTGGCACATTCCTGATTCCCAATCTCAACCGGATTGTGGATCACGTCGAGCAAGGAACCCTCGATTTTATCCTACTCAAGCCCATTAGTTCTCAGTTCTGGCTGTCTTGGCGAAGTGTCAGCCCTTGGGGGTTACCAGACTTAATCTTCTCAATTATAGTAATAGGCTACGCTGGTGGACGCCTAAACTTAGATATCGGCAACTATCTTTTGAGTGTAGTGCCACTATGTTTTGGGTTGACTAGCCTCTACAGCATCTGGTTTATGCTGGGAGCAACAAGCATTTGGTTTGTCAAAATCTACAATGTCACCGCTGTTCTGCGCAGTATGCTAGAAGCTGGTCGATATCCCATCGTAGCTTATCCGGCTAGCTATCGGTTCTTCTTTACCTTTGTAGTGCCAGTGGCGTTCCTGACTACAGTCCCAGCAGAAGTGATGTTGAATCGGAGTGATACCTTTTGGGTAGTAGGTTCCGGTATTCTAGCCCTAGGATTGCTGTTTGCTTCTGGGATCTTTTGGCAGTTTGCCCTGCGTTTTTATACCAGTGCTTCTAGTTAGTAGGTGCGCTTTCCGTAGGCGAATTAAATTCGCCACGGGTCGCACCTCTTGATTCTTGCGAATCAAGCTAATATTGGTCATTCCATAAATTCTTGGTGCCAGATGGCAAAAGTCAGCAACGACCAAAGTTGGCGGCTGTTAGCAGGTTGGTAGTCTTGTATCAAGTTACAAACTTCCGGTGTAAAAATACCTGTTTCTGGCAATGTTTGAATTAACCCACAAACATCTTGCCACAGATAATCTTTGAGCCAAGAACCAAAAGGCGATCGCCAACCATACTTTTTCCGCTTTTCTACTACTTTTGGCAACAAATCTGAAAACGTTTCTCTCAGCAGTTGCTTATCTTTTTGCCAGCCCACTTTCCTGGAAAAGGGAATAGACATGGCATATTCAACAAATTGGTAATCTAAAAAAGGAGTCAGGGATTCCAAACCTGCTGGCGTACTTGTTTTATATGTCTTGATGCGATTTGATTCTTCAATATCCAACTTCAAATCCATGTAGAGCAGGGCATCTTGGTTGCTAGTAATGTGATTGTTGGAGAGCAAACTTTTTAATAGTTCCTGATAGATCGAGTCTATGACTCCGGTATCTGTAGCGTATTCTCCCTGTAAGAGCTGATTAA
>NZ_JAAHGN010000963.1:0-2949 GCF_010672485.1 Moorena sp. SIO2C4
TCTGAAACAGCAGGGTTGAATTATCTGGATCGTCTTCATCGAGTACAATGCGACTCTCAGGCGAAATTACCCCAGCAACTTGTGATAAGTCATCTTTAAGCTTGCCACAGATATACGTTGAAGCAGCTTGTTTTAGTTCGGACGCTAGTTTTTTTCGCCGCTTGCTAGAGATTCCAAGAGCAGAGGGATCGTTATCCCCGGCAAAACCCAGATCGCTCCTGAATACCACCAGATCTACATCCTCGGAAAATCTACTAATGAGTTGATAAACCTTGGAAAGGGAAGTGCCGCCTTTAAACAATAGTCTGGGGTGTTCCTGGGGTAAGCCATTATAAAGGATATCCAGCACCAGGCACACCCAAAAATCCTTTTCTATATAGGTAGACAAGGTATTGAGGGAATCCGCTGTTGACTCAAAAACATCGTTACGGTCTTGTGCTGGTAAATTGAGAAATTCTTCAAATGCTGGATTCACTAGGAGACACCTTCACCCTTACTAACTTGACGTACAACGGGTGTCATCCACGTTGGTAACAGCTTAATACCTTCTGCGAGATCTTGTTTGATGTCTGAAGACAACCGATTGTGTAGGGTATTAACCACATCTTTATCAGCAGCGATATTTTCGCCCAGCCAATATAAGGCCCTAACCACAGGCGCACCAGGACGGTTAGCCCATGCCATTAACCGTTGAGAGACATGACGTAGTTTGATGGTACGCCCACCAACTTGTAAAGTTCGGCTCGAACCATTCGTTATGTAGCTGTTCTGGGCGGGAACGGCATTGGTCAGACCTAGCTGGTGGGCTGCAACAATGCCATCTGGCATGATTGATATACCATCCCGACGTGCCAGAGCTTCCACAACGGCATCAATGTTGGGTGGGGCAGGACGCTTCAAGATATTGCTGGTGCGTGGATAGTCATATAAACCGCGACCAACGCGGCGCAAAAATCCTTGTTTCACCAGACGAGATAGCGCTTTATCTACAGCATCACGACTGCCGAGATCTACAAAATCTTTGGGTGTGCAGACCCAACCACCGCGACCATGACCACGAACTCTGTTCAGGATTTTTTTTGCTATACCCTGCATCTTACGAAAGCTATGAATATAAAGTTCACGAAATATATTTTGTCAGAATTATAGCCAATATTTCTGACTTTTTCAAGGCAGCTAACCGTGTATTAATTGCCCAAAGTCAGGATGTTGAGGTAACGAAGGTGAGTAGAACTGTCAGAATAGGTTCTATGACCCTTCGATAAAACTGTCAGATTAATCGAAAACCAACCCTATTCCGACACAAATTCGGGGGAAACCTGACGTGAGGCTGAGGTATGCCCTATTCTGACAGTGTTCACGCGAGTTCAGTCTCACAATCTCTTAAGCTTAGCGAGACAAGTCTTGTGACTTTCATTAAATAGGCTCAGGGAGCACATAGCTGCCATGAGCCGCCAGATTTTTCTCATTCATCACACAAGACTGATAAATTTTTGGTAAGTCTATAGTTATCAATACCTTATAATGCTGATGCAAAACATAGTGCATAAGTTATTTTCTTATGCACTATGTTTTGCAACATCGCAACCAGGCGTAGTGACAAGATAGCTGTCATAAGTGCCAACTCAAGCCCAAAAAAGTTCTGATTTTACTTTTGGAACTGGAACTTATCGATTTTTTGGTTAAATTTGATGCTACCCGGAGATAAATTCTAGTCGAATTTATGAATAAAGTTCTGACACTGTTAGAAATAAGAACTTTTACTTTGGGGGATCCCGATGGAGATCTAGAAGATGAAAGCTATTCACAGTAAGGGGTTGATGTCATTTTGCACTTATGACAGCTTCCTTGTTATTACGCCAACCAGCAGAAACCCGTTTCTAAATTTGTTGTGGCAAAACTTTAAATTTCCGCGACTTTTAAACATCTGAAATCATAATTTGGAGGCATATGACAGCTATGTGCCCCCTGAGCCTAAGTAGCTTTTGATGATGGTATAACGACAACCTTGAAAAGAGATAGCCTGTTGAACTGTCGCTAAGTAAATGGTCTCAATTCGTAGTAATAAGCATTAAGCTTGGCGTTGCTGATAACTGATAGCTGTTCGCGTAGCGTGCGCGTAGCGCATTAGCTGATAGCTGATAACAAATAGCTGATAGCTTAAATACTAACCCCAAACTAACACAGCATAGACTCCATAAATAAAATAAACACCAAGTACAATCGCAATAATAATCCGAGCCTTTCTCGAAGTATGGCGTCTCCACAATACAAAGCATCCCACTATTACAGCCAACACTTCTATAGGAGCAAAAATATGACCATAATGACGAGAATCCCAATAAGACACAGGGCTTTCAAAACGCCAATTTGACAATGGAAAAAAGTGACGATGGGCATCGTCAGCATGGAAAGGAAAATCTCCTAACCCATGAAGAGCCATGCTAGCAAACATAGCAATCAGAAACGTTTGACCAAAATAGTAAGCTAACAAGCCACCTAATAGGATTAGTGGAAAAGAATTGAAAATATCAAAAAATACTTGCCAGCTTGGGTTATAATAAGATTCAGACCAGATTACGTTTTCAGGAATTCCTCTGATTAATTTTTCATATATGTAAAAAATTACCATTGGTAAATCTGGTAATATCGCACCGAACACAATTGGGAAATTATTTTCGGGCTTTCTTTTTTTTCCTAAAATCAGGAGATTGACGATGGCGTGAGCGGGAGTATTCACAAATTAGAGAATTAAGAATTAAGAATTTAGAATTTAGAATTTAGAGGGAGTCGGGAGTCGGGAATCGGGAGTCGGGAATCGGGAACAGAAATATGTCTGGCAAGGCAGATTTATGGGTATAATCCGCCCCCCTAGCCCCCCAATTTTGGGGGGAATAAAACTCTCAAGCGATGCAGCGCGGTCTTGGGGAGCCAGTGCGGTCTTGGGGG
>NZ_JAAHGN010000964.1:0-2947 GCF_010672485.1 Moorena sp. SIO2C4
TACTTTACGGTTATGGGAGGGGAATTGAAGAAAAGTTCTGCTATGAGGACTTACCCATTGACAAGATAGACAAGATGTGTATTAACAGAAAAAAGTAAAACTAAGATGCGTTCGCGTAGCGTGCGCGTAGCGCTATCGCTAATTACCAAGGACTTACTTTTGTCTTTCTTCCTACTTCTGCCCTCTGCCTTCTGCCTTCTGCTGTTCAGGTCATCATCTCCTTCTCGACAAAATTGGTATAGACCTGACCCTCAATAAAAGCTGGTGTCTCTAGGATTTTTTGATGGAAAGTGAGGGTGGTGGTGACTCCGGTAATGGCACACTCCCTTAAGGCTCGTTTCATGCGCTGAATGGCCGCATCACGGGTGGGACCCCAAACGATTAATTTCCCAATCAGAGAGTCGTAATAGGGGGGAATTTCGTAATCGGGGTAAACATGGGAATCCATGCGCACCCCTGGTCCTCCTGGTGGTAGGTAAGCACTAATTCGTCCTGGTTGGGGACGGAAACCGTGGTCTGGATCTTCGGCATTGATCCGACATTCGATGGCGTGACCTTTGAGAGTAACTTGGTCTTGGGTCAGGCTTAGTTTATCCCCTTCAGCAATTTTAATTTGTTCGGCGATCAAGTCTAGACCGGTGATCATCTCGGTGACTGGGTGTTCTACCTGAATTCGGGTGTTCATTTCCATAAAGTAGAATTCACCAGAGGCATCTAAGAGAAACTCTACTGTACCAACTCCGACGTAATTGATGGACTTAGCGGCCATTACCGCAGCATTACCCATTTTTTCCCGCAATTCTGGGTCAAGCACTGGGCTAGGGGCTTCTTCCAGTAGCTTTTGGTGACGCCGTTGGATCGAGCAGTCTCGCTCACCCAAGTGGATTGCGTTGCCGTGACTATCAGCTAAAATTTGAATCTCGATATGGCGAGGGCGTTGAATAAATTTTTCAATATATACCCCGCCATTACCAAAGGCGGCTTGGGCTTCCCCTTGAGCGGCTTGGAAGAGTTTAATCAATTGGCTGTCATCCTGTACCAGGCGCATACCCCTTCCTCCACCACCAGCAGTGGCTTTAATCATGACAGGATAGCCAATTTGACGTGCGATCGCATAAGCTTCTTGCTCAGAGCTGACTAATCCATCACTTCCAGGTACTGTGGGCACACCCGCTCGTTGCATAGTTTCTTTGGCCGTAGATTTATCCCCCATGGCTCGGATTGCTTCTGGGGTAGGACCGATGAAAGAAATCTGATGATCAGCACAGATTTCAGCAAAACGGGCATTTTCTGATAGGAAACCATAGCCTGGATGAATGGCAGTGGCGTTGCGAGTGAGGGCAGCAGAAATAATATTGGGTATATTTAAATAACTTTTGCTGCTGGGAGGATCCCCGATACAAACCGCTTCATCTGCCAGTTGGACATTAAGAGCATGTTGGTCAATGGTCGAGTGAACTGCAACGGTGGGAATCCCCATCTCCTCACAGGTTCGGATAATCCGTAAGGCAATTTCCCCACGATTGGCAATTAATATCTTTGAAAATTTCATAAAATAGCTTGGCTATATAGGGTTTTTAGTTGAGATGTAAAACTAGGATTGATGGGGAAGTGTGGGAAGTGTGGGAAGTGTGGGGAGGGTGGGGAGAAAGGTCGGTGTGGGGAGGGTTGGGAAATATAGTAAGTGTGGGGAGGATGGGGCGCAACATGGTTTATAAACTATTAAGGGTTTTTTTTGTCTTAATCCCTAATGCCTAGTGCTATCATGCCTAAATTGGGTTTACCCGTCAATTTAAGTTTCACAGCAATTTTGACAGTAATTTTATGATCCAGGCTTTGCAGCTCCGTACTGTTGTATGTTATCCTAAGAAACGGTTAGCAAATCGCGGATGTGGTGGAATGGTAGACACGCACGCTTGAGGGGCGTGTGGCGAAAGCCATGCGAGTTCGAGTCTCGCCATCCGCATTGATCAGCCTGAAGTTGTGGGCAACTTCCCAACGGGGAGCTTCGGCTCAGGGCAGAAGAAAAATAGATGAAAACATGATCATAAAAGCGATACAGCACTATGGCACAAGGGCGCACCCTTGCCTGTTGCCTGTTGCCTCTTGCCTATTCCCACACTCTTCTTACTTCCCCTTCTCCCCACACTTCCCACACTTCCCACCCTCCCCACACTTCCGATTCCCGATTCCCGATTCCCGATTCCCTAAACCATCACCTCTTCGTAACATCAGGCTGCTGAAACCGATAGATATCGCGAATCACGTTTACCCAACCATCACAAAGAGAGGCTAATAAGCGATCGCCTTTTTCCTCACTTGCTGCTGTGGCATCCCCGAGTACTCCACTCTGAGTCAGCCCCTTGGTCAGCCAAGCAAAGGACAAATTTCCTTCCATACTCAATAGACTATCTTCGGGCAATCCCTGGGGATATTCCTTTACTGCCCGATCCATTTTCACTTGACCGGGGAGTAGACAGAGCATGAGACTAGTTTCTAAATCCCCCCCATGAATCCCTAATTCTAATTCTTTCTGGGTAGCTAATTCCTTGGCCATGTTAGGCACGCCCCAGGTAAACAAGGGAAATACCATAAAATCTTCATGCTTGTGGTGAATATCCCGTGCTGCAATTTCCATCACTTGGGGTTGTCCGCCATGGGAATTCATCAGTACTAACTTCCGAAACCCACACCGATAGATACTATCAGCCATTTCCATCAGCACCGCTAGTAAGGTTTGAGCACTAAGGGTAATGGTGCCAGGAAAATGCCAATGCTCATTGGATTTGCCGTAATAAAGGGGAGGTAAGGCATAAGCCGGGATTTCTGGGTCTAAGCAGCCTAAGGCTTTGCCCAAGACTCCCACCCCAATCGCCGCATCTACAATCAGCGGTAAATGGGGGCCATGCTGCTCAATGGAAGCGACCGGCTGAATAATCACAACATT
>NZ_JAAHGN010000965.1:0-2946 GCF_010672485.1 Moorena sp. SIO2C4
TGGGAAAAGGCAAAGTTGTTGAGGGTGATAGCAGGGAGTCTGGAGTTGGGAGCGGTGCGACCCGTGGCGAATTTAATTACGGGTCAAGCGCACCGAGGGAGTCGGGAGCGGTGCGACCCGTGGCAAATTTAATTACGGGTCAAGCGCACCGAGGGAGCAGGGACTTCGGAGCAGGGAGTAGGGAGTAGGGAGTAGGGAGCATAAACCAGGAAACAGCAATGCAGCGTGAGACCGCGCTGCATCAAGACAGGGGTAATAAAATTGGATTTATAGCAATCGCCAGGGCAGTTAGGACTTTTGTCATGTCCTAACTGCCTTGGCGACTGCTATATGATCAGCTTTAAGCTCTCTAAATCCTTTTGTCCCTCGAAATAACCTGTTACACAGAGGACAGACATACCCATTTAACTGGCTATTAAAATTCTGCCTAAAGTAAGCTTCTTGCCAAGTTAAGGGAAAAGTTCTTCGCCGAGGATTACAGGGAGATAGTCCTTCAGGTAAATCAACCAATTTTATGTTTATTTCTTCAAAATAATTCTAACAATTTCAACAGCTTTATCGCACTGTTGCTTTTGTCCTTTTTGTTGACTCCATCGACCTTTTGGTTCTGGGTATCCATTGTTTTCATCAAGTAGCTCTCTGGCTTTATTTCGAGGGCTACGAATGAATTCACCCGCATGATTCCATTGTGTGTCTGATACCTGTTCGGGAGATATTTTTAGCTCAGCAGCTCCGGCTATAAACAAAGCAAGCTGCTTGTACTTATCGACACTAACTCCAATAAGTTTTTTTGATAAAATAGATTTCATCCAATCAACAAATATGGTAAAGTATTCTTCCGAAATAACTTCAAAATTTGAAAGTATTTGTTTACTTCTTTCTTCTTTTGGATCTTCTTGATACTGGAGTTGACTACAGTAAATATCTAAAGCGTTATCAGTTGAGCCGTTAAAAGACATTTTGAGATGAATCGGTCTTTTCAATAAATCATCAAGTTTTTTACGTTCAAGACAGATTAAGTACCACAAGAACATCAATGATGGTGTTTGACCTTTTGCTTTTTCTTTACCCTCCCACCATTGGTACCAAAGCTTTCTAGCGTCAGGAAATTTATCCCAAGGATTAGAAAGTCCTTGTCTTTGCGCTAACTCAAGCATTCGTTGAGAAGGCTTTATAGTAGAGTTAGAATCGTTGGAATCCTCATCTTCACTAACCTCTTCATTAGTTTGCTCAGGATTATCATGAATTCCAACTAAACGAATAAAGGTTACACTTTTAGATTGACTGTAATAAGCTAAACGAATATCTTGACCAGAAAGAGGAGTTCCTCCTTCGTTGATTCGTCTAAATATTTCTAGCTTAGTTTGTAACTCTATATTTTTAGGAAGATAAATTATAGTCAGCGGATAATCTTTAAATATATATTTAAGGTCTTCCTCCAATTCGCTGTATTTTTTGCCGGTATATAGATGAGAGTCTGGTAGTATATAGTCAATAGTTTTATCATTACTTATCGAAAATTCATTATTACAAAAACTTCTGATAGTGTTGAGTCGCTGTTGCCCATCAACAACTTCGCATTTTCGGTTATCATCTTCACAAAAGAAGAAAGCTGGAATAGTAAGATTGTTAAGAATAGACTCAATAAAAAGTGATTTTTTTCTAAGGTTCCATTGATTAGCATCTCTCTGGTAATCAGGAACATAGACACGCCCATTTTCTAACCTTGCCAAGATGGTTTCTATGCTTTCGCTTTGAGATTTTGTGGTGTCTTGTACTAAAGGTTTAAACATACAATCTCCTTCTGATCTTTACTATCATGGATTCTAGATCATCGGTAAGCATTCAGCCGTCAGCCTTCAGCCGTTGGCCACGCTGCTTGAGGTGCTTATTTTCTTCAAAAGCACCTCAAGTAGCACCATCTGTAGCGCTAATCGCTGACCGCTGATAGCTGATAGCTGAAGGCTTACTATCATTCTTTATAGTTACATAGTTTTCTGTTAAGATTGTAACATAGTTCCCTGTTAACATTCCAAACTAACAAGATTATCTGTAGCAAACCAAAATACTCCCCATGGCGATAGGAAAACAATAGGATTTTTGACCTATATAGCAATTCTCATAGCTATGAGGTACACAATTTCTGGATTTTAGGGAACAGCGGATCTGGAAGGTGGTGCGTTACGGGACGCGCTGTTCCAAGGGCGAACAGGTGGAAAATCAGCGCGAGCCCGTCTTATCACGCACCCTACGGACTGGATTATTCCTTCAAGGGTGTTTCAAATATCACCACATGGTTGAAATTTGGCAGCAAACGCTTAAGAGCTTGCTGATACGCTTCCGCATCACTGCGCCGATTAAATCGCGCTACAGTTATCCGTTGCATCTTAGGTAGGTGCCGAATGACACACCAGGGTTTCAATCGGTCTCGGTAAGTTTGTCGAGTTGATATCATATTGTTAAATACCCCATTTTTATGGGTTGTTTTAGGAAAGGCGATCGCCCAGTAGTTTTGCGGCCTCTTGGGTGATCGCCGAATATTCTATTTACTATTAAATATGTAGTTGCGTAGTTTGTCAAGTCCAAAATGGGATTAATTAGGTTACGAGTTCGAGAATTAGCGGCGGAGAAGGGTTGGACGTTGAAAGAAGTTTCCGACCGTTCTGGAGTAACCTATAGCACTGTGGCTAGTTATGCCCGACGTGACGCCATGAGTATGACGGATTTTACAGCAATTCTGAAGCTAGCCCGGGCTTTTGATGTTATGGTTGAAGATTTGGTAGAGGTTATCGAAGAGTAGGGAGTAGGTAGTCGGGAGTAGGGAGTAGGGAGTCGGGAGTAGGTAGTCGGTAGTCGGGAAAAGCGGGAAATGGGGAGAATTATCCCGGAAATTATTGTGTATTTTGATACATATTTTGAATAATTTATACCTAACCAAAGTACCTA
>NZ_JAAHGN010000966.1:0-2944 GCF_010672485.1 Moorena sp. SIO2C4
TAGTTTACCTAAGACTCCAGTAACAATAGCGATTTTGCCAGAGAGGTCAAAATAGTTCACGAAGCCAACAACACCCTACAAAGCAACCTTTTCAACATTTTCCACCAACCCAGCCAACATAATCGACTCATCCACCCTTAGGGGTTTGGTTAAGACTTTACCAATCACATGGTCCAATTCATAAGGGGGTAAACCATCCCCTGGGGATTTCATCGCGATATCCTCTGCCCTTAAAACATGTCCTACAGGTAAATTATCCCCAGCAACCAGTTTTTTACCCATCTTCAAGTAAGCAGGACGTTCATTTAGGTGTACTTTCTTCACCCCATCCCCAAAAGCTTGGCGAGTGCGTCTGAGGTCTCTTACCATCTTGCGCAACCCTGTCGGTTCTAACGAGAAAGCATGGTCTGTTCCTTTCATCGCCCGGTTCAGGGTAAAGTGTTTCTCAATCACACGAGCCCCAAGAACATAAGCCGCCACTGCCATGGCGATACCGTTGTCATGGCTAGATAGACCAATCACAATATCACTGAACAGTTCCCGATAGGTCTCGATCACCTTCAGGTCAAGTTCTTCAAAGTCCGCTGGATAGCTTGCCGTACATTGGAGGATACACAGCTGGGGGTTAATCGGCATGATCGCATCATAAACCCGTTGCACATCCTCTAAAGTAGCTGCACCCGTGCTAACGATCATCGGCTTTTGGAATTGGGCAACATGTTTAATTAGGGGCAAGCTCTTAAGGTCTCCAGAAGCGATCTTATAAGCTGGCATATCCAACTCACCCAAAAAGTCCGCACTCGGAATATCAAAAGCAGTAGAGAAAAACGTAATCCCTACTTCTTCAGCATACTTTTTCAATTCCTGATATTCGTAAGCACCAAATTCTAGAAACTCCCGATGCTCACCGTAGGTCAAACCAAAACTATTTTCATGGTCATAAGGTCTGTCAAAAGCAGCTTTCGTGTAAAGGGCACGATTGTCTCGTTTTTGTAGTTTTACAGCATTCGCTCCGCATTCCTTAGCAATCCGGAACATTTCTTTACACTTTTCCAAGCTGCCTTGATGGTTATTCCCAATTTCAGCAATCACAAAGCAATCGCTATCGTCATTAATTTCAAAACCATTAATAGTCAGTCTTCGGGACATTTTACACTCCTACAACCAATAAATTCCTATCGGTTTTTCACCACTGACCAATGGTTTACCATTAATTAGCTGAGATTTCAATACTTATTTGTCTTTTTGTCAGCATTCAGCCGTCAGCGGTCAGCGGTCAGCCGTCAGCGGTCAGCCTTTAGCTGATAGCTGATAGCTAATAACTTATAGCTGATAGCTAATAACTTATAGCTGATAGCTAATAACTTATAGCGTTTCTCCCAGTTATGAGGTACGCTTGTCAACCTCAAAGTCCCCCTTATTAAGGGGGATTTAGGGGGATCAAGTTGTACCTTATGGGATATATAATTGCTATATAGCTAATAACTTATAGCTGATAGCTGATAGCTGATAGCTGATAGCTGATAGCTGATAGCTGATAACTGATAGCTTTTACGATAACGGCTCGACTTCAAATGATCTCGGTCGTAAATATCCTGGACAATGTTGAATTAAGTGATAACTTTTACGTTGGGTAGTCATCGGATCGGTGATACTAATATACCGACTGGTCATGATGTTGTGCCAATCCCGAGGGATGAGATTCCAGAAGATCGGTTGGTCTGAATTGTAGTGTTGATCAAACCCGATCCCTTTACGAAACAATGCCCAAAGATACTTTTTCAGTTGCCATAACCAACCTGCTTTAGCATACTTTGAGTACCGTTCCGCATAAAGGGCTTTATAGTGCTTTTGCCTCTCCATCATTTGGGCATATTCTGGAGAATTAGGATCCGAACTCCAATTCCGGTAATGATGAATAGCAATTTTTTTAGTATAAACGATATCATTCCCTGAATATAAAACTTTCGTGGTCAAATCCGGATCAATCCCATAATCTCGAAATACTTCACAGAATCCACCCACCTGTTTTAATACGGAAGTTCTCAGCACACCTTGGTTAACATTTAACACACCAATTACTGAGACACCACCAATATAGGGAGCACTCACGAAGGGACCTTGTTTATCCCTTACTTTCAGAGCTACCATCCCGATCTTCGGCTTTTCCTCAAGTATTTTTACCGCCGTATCCAGACCCTGATTCACAATGACATTATCATCACTTACCCAACACACATAGGGAGTATCTATAAGTCTGAACACATCATTATAGGCTTTAGCTTGACCAAGCTTTTCTCCCACCAAAATCGGAATCACCTGTGGATTTGAGGATGCGATCGCATTTAAATACTCAATAGTGCCATCATCAGACCCCGCATCAGTTACATAAATTTTCGTAGGGGTTGATGTTTGTTCAAGAATACTAGTAATACATTGCTTCAGAAGACTCAATCGATTATAGGTACCAACAACAACAGAAAGTTTCATGGTTCCTTCACTCCTCACCTTCACTCCTAAAAATTAACGTAAGCATTCAGCTATCAGCATTCAGCTATCAGCATTCAGCTATCAGCATATGCGCTACGCGCACGCTACGCGAACAGCAGTCAGCGGTCAGCGGTCAGTGGTCAGTGGTCAGCCGTAGCACAGGCCACAAGCGTGATGTAGCCCATAAGCTAATAGCTATTAGCTGATACCTGATACCTGATAGCTGACCGCTGATAGCTGATACCTGATAGCTAATACCTGATATCTGACCGCTGATAGCTAATACCTGATAGCTGATACCTGATACCTGATACCTGATACCTGATACCTGATACCTGATAGCTGATACCTGATAGCTGATACCTGATAGCTGATAGCTTGCACAACCCTAACGGACATACAAACAATGACAGAATAATGGCTGTCCCGACTTGATAGAATTAATTTGATTTTT
>NZ_JAAHGN010000967.1:0-2941 GCF_010672485.1 Moorena sp. SIO2C4
TACATTCAAGCCCCCTAAATCCCCCAATTTTGGGGGACTTTTACCAACAAATGGATTCTTGTTCCCCCCAGAATTGGGGGGCTAGGGGGGCAAAATTCAGTATCAAAAAACTTTTCAGATATCCTCTTAATGCGTAGTGCTCTAATGATAGATAGGGGATGATTGAAGTTACTTAATAAGGAAGCAGGGAGCAGGGAGTAGGGAACAAATCTCCCCAAACTCCTCTCTCTTTTCCTATTCCCTAGGCGCTAACCTATCGCAACAATCATCCCGCTGTAATACTTAAGTGATTAGGTAATCAATTTATCCGTTTTATTCTACTATTGGGAAGGTCTCGGTGCGGAAGCGAATTTTAACCTGACCAATGATTTCAGTACTCATGGTGACGTTATCAAATGAACTTTCATTAGTTGCTTTGACTTTTAGTTTGTTGAAGTTTGCTCCAACAGAAGCACGACCCCATCCCCACCTAGCACTGGCTCGGATAGAAGCGCCAGCTTGTAAACGGTCGTACTCGCTTTTTCGTCTAGTTTCTGTTTCGGTAGCAGTAACGTTAAAGGTAAGTTTAGAAAGGATTTCACCATCGGTGATCACAATCCGTGCCATACCCTGCCGTGCCATCTCCCGTAGATGATCAATCAAGCTCTGTGCCAGTGACTCAGAGAGTTTGCGACGAATTACTTGGACTTGAGGAACTGTGAAAGAATTCTTCTGCTCTGGTGTGATAGTGAGTTTAAGGGGTTGTTCCAGGTTGACCGTTTCTGCTTCTAATGCTCTTGCTACCTCCTTTAATTTAGTAACACCAGCCTTGCCAGGATTGCCGGTGTTTTGGTCTGTAGGTGTGTTTGGAAATATATAGTTCGCCCGTACAAGAGTGCCGCCATTTCCATCCGGGTAGTTTTCATTAAGGTGTGCCTTAATCTCCGCATCAGAGACGTTCTCAGCCTCAAACTGCTTGAGGGTTTTGGCTAGGTTAGCAACCAGCTCAGCATAGGCTTCGATCTGTCTGATTGTCGCAGCGATAATAGCATCGAAAGTACCGTTAATTAAGCCAGCAGTAAACTCCACAAAGCCTAGGTCTTGTACTTGCTTGGCGGCATTAATACCGGTATTAACAGCATCACCGATAGCCATGCCTCCAACCATGGATATCTGAGATTGCTGCTGATTCAGTTTTTCCTCAACCAATTCCTGGAGTGTGTTACCGAGGATATCAGCAATACCATCGCGCACTAGTTGCTGCTCTTGCTGGTCGCTAATCCGTGCTAGCGCTGAATCAACAATCTCGGTGACGATGCGGTTAACACCTTCTTCTATTAGTGCTTCAGTAGACGGATTTTTATCCGTGGACTGAATTTCTGGGTTTGGCATCTCACCTAACTGTGGCGGGATTGGATTTTGTGAAGTCATGGCATGATGTCCTTAATATTAAATGGGATAAATCGGGGTAATTTATCTAGCCCTTGGATTAGTAATTTAACATTATGCATTCCCTTGATCACAACTTTCAAATGAGTATATCACACTGAATTGGATCAATAAAGGTACCTCCTAGCAATTATCCTAGCTATGAGGTACAAAATTTCGGGATTTTAGGGAACAGCGGATCTGGGAACAGGGAATAGGAATGCGCTGCATCAAAACAGGGAATCAACGTCAAAGAATACTGTACCTCATAACGGCGATAAACGCTAGATATACTCCTTAATTTACGAAGGAATAACGTTTTTGTAACAAAATAACAGCTTAAAGATTATTTTTCCACCCTGAAAAAGCGTTGTTTATAGCAACATATCATTATCATGCGTAGCTTAATTATGGTATAATTAAGCTATCCTATAACCCCACTTTTTTTTGAAAAAAAATCTAAAATTCACCCATACGTTGTGAATGTAGAGGCTGATGTAGAGGCTGATGCTTTCAATCATTAATCCTTAATTTCAGCAGCAAAAAATATTAGCATACACCCTAATCAATGGGGCTATTATGGTTTTTAAATGAAATGTAAACAAAAGATGATGGAGCAATAAAAATTCGGATCAAAGACCAGCTAAGACTAGGAAAGATATTCGAGGATTTTTTGATGTAGGCTAAATGAGCCTAAGTTTTTATGACCTATTCATAAAAGCTATATTATTACTGAAGTCTGGATCGTGCCTACTGCTCAACACCTGTGAAATCATTACATCGAACTGAGGCGCGATCAAATCCGTAGCCCAAGGTTATCTTAAAGGAAGATAGGGACAAACACTCTTAACCTCATGGCATCTATTCCTAATCCAACTCTGGCAGCTGGTCTAGCAGCTCTCAAACAGGGCAATTACCAGGATGCGATCGCACACTTAGAAGGTGTCTGTGAGATGGAGTTGGATGACTCCATTGTGACGGAAGCCTCTCAATCCCTAGTCGAGGCTTATCCTAAGCATGGTCAGCCAGAAAAAGCGATCGCACTTTGCCAACACCTGAGGGAACACCCTGACCCCCAGATACAGGAATGGGCAGCTAAAACTGAGGCTGAGTTAATTACCAAGTATCCGGTTGCTGCTAAATCCCCTACTGATGCCACAGGGTTTACCCCCCTAGAGGATCAGGCTTCTAGCCCACTGAAACTGAGCCGTAAACCAAACCAGACTGCTTCATCTTCTTCCCTATTACCAGTTCCCTACTCTCCCCCGGATATTCCCACCCTCTACACTCCTCGTCCTCGATGGCGCAACTGTGGACGAGCACAGCATTGGCATCCCCTGAAATCTGCCAAGATGGAACGGTTGTGGTTAGTCGCAATCACGGTTGCGATCGCATTTTTCTGGCTACTGCGGGTTCTAGTGGAATTCGCCATGGAAACCATCAATTCCATCTTGGTAGAGTTACCCTGGTTCCAACCCTTCCAATTGTTATACCGTGACCCAACCGTAGCCCTAGAAATTACCTTAGCCATCCT
>NZ_JAAHGN010000968.1:0-2929 GCF_010672485.1 Moorena sp. SIO2C4
TGGCAATTAGTCCACACTGGACACCGGGAGTAACTAGGGCAGCTCCCAGTAATCCTGGTTTGCGGTGATGGAGTCCTGGCATAGCATTAAAGGCATGGGTTACCATGGATGCCCCACGTTCAAAGGCGCTTTGGGCTTGCTCTGCTGTGGCTTGGGAGTGACCAAGACTAACGATTATGTTGCGCGATCGCAAATACGGAATCACCTCACCAATGCTCTCTAACTCTGGCGCTATTGTAATAATCTTGACCAGATCACCATAGTCTCCCAAAACTTCCTTGACATTTTCAAGATTAAGTGGTAATAGATACTCAAGAGGATGAGCCCCCCGTTTTTGGGGATTGAGAAAAGGCCCTTCTAGATGGACACCCAAGATGCGGGCGCTTGGGGTCTGGTAAGGTTGGGAAGGGATAAATTCAGCAAAGACAGAAAGCGTACGCTGAATCTTCTCGACCGAGGTAGTGACCAGAGTGGGTAAAAACTGATCCACACCCTGATGCCAAAGGAATTGACAAATCTCCTGGAGTAAAGGGATGTGGTGAAAATCGACATCGGTGAAGGCTAAGCCTAGCCCCCCATTAATCTGCAAATCCACACCCCCTAGGGAGACCCAATCCCCAGCAACGTCAAGGATAGCCGGGTTAGGAAGAGTATCTAGCTTAGGAAGAGTTTCTAGCTTCGGTGCGATCGCGTCAATAATTCCATGATCATTAATATGAATATTCTGTAAACCTTGGTAACTAGGGACACGAGCATTGATAATATCTAGAGTCATTAGGGAATGTGGCGAAGTCTAATCATATACCATCAAACATGATTCATGACCAATAACCAACCGTTAATTGGGATTATTATGGGCAGCGATTCCGATTTGCCCACCATGCAAAATGCGATCGCAATATGTGAAGACTTCGGTGTTCCTTGGGAAGTAGCGATTGTGTCCGCCCACCGCACCCCCGAACGGATGGTAAATTATGCTCAAGACGCTCACAAGCGTGGACTCAAAGTTATTATCGCTGGAGCTGGGGGGGCGGCTCATCTGCCTGGGATGGTGGCGGCCATAACACCCTTACCTGTGATTGGGGTGCCAGTGTCTAGTCGTTACTTGAAAGGTATCGATTCCCTATACTCCATTGTTCAAATGCCTGGAGGAATTCCCGTCGCAACTGTAGCAATTGGTAATTCCAAGAATGCAGGATTGTTAGCAGTGCAGATTTTGGGCACTCATCAGCCGGAATTACTAGAGAGAGTGCAGCAGTATCGCCAGAATTTAGCGGAATCGGTTATGGAAAAGCAAGCATTGCTCGATGAGTTAGGTTATCAGCAATACTTAGGGCAGATGAGTTAATCTGGTTCAGAGACTTTCAGAAGGTTAGCCTTGAAAAAGGCCAAAAACCCCCATTAACTTGGCATCAGGGTAAGCCACTATAGGGATGTGACAGAAAATAATTCGAGGGCAATCCGACTCGTTCTACTACCTTAAGTTGGGGTATCTCAAAAGCATCCCAACCAAGGGCAGCATCTGTTATAAATGAGCCGAGACTAAAGCCAATAGGACTTACGAATACGAACTTGAGTTTGGTGTTCAGCTGAAATACCAATACCCTATCCACACCAAATCCAAGTCATGTCAACAAAAAATATAGGAGGTAAATAGAGTTCATGGAACATCGTGGTGTTACAGTATGGTTAACTGGTCTTAGTGGTGCGGGCAAGACCACTATTACTAAGGCATTAGAAGAAAAACTAAACGCCAAAGGATGCAAGCTGGAAGTCTTGGATGGTGATATCGTCCGTCAGAACTTAACCAAAGGACTCGGATTTAGTAAAGAAGACCGGGATACAAACGTTCGCCGTATTGGCTTTGTTGCCCATCTTTTAACCCGCAATGGAGTTATTGTATTGGTATCAGCGATATCCCCTTACCGCGAAATTCGAGAGGAGGTTAAGCAACGGATTGGTGACTTTGTAGAAGTTTATGTTAATGCTCCCCTAAACGTTTGCGAAGGCCGAGATGTCAAAGGACTTTACAAACGAGCTCGTGATGGAGAAATTAAGAATTTTACTGGTATTGATGACCCCTACGAGCACCCATTAAATCCGGAAGTGGAATGTCGTACTGACCAAGAAGAATTATCAGAAAGTGTGGACAAAGTTATCAAAAAGCTGGAAGAGTTAAATTATATTTCTAGTACTTGAAGCAGAATCTTTATAGAAATCTGAACTCAAGAAGCACACCTACACAATTTGGAGTGGGAGTCATATCTTGAGACAATTCTTGAGACAATTGTAGAATCTAATTATTATTCCTAGAGTATGCAAAGCCCGGTGTTAAGCCATCCTTCACAAACTATCCCAGCTCACGGTGGTCAACTGGTCAACCGTATCGCTACACCCGAACAACGGCAGGAATTTTTGGAGAAAGCTGAATTTCTGCCCAGAGTCACATTAGATAAACGGGCTGTCAGCGACCTTGAAATGATTGCTATCGGTGGCTTTAGTCCTCTGACTGGCTTCATGACGAAAGAAGACTACCAATCAGTGGTAGACCGGATGCGTCTCGCCAATAACCTACCGTGGTCAGTTCCAATCACCCTCTCGGTTACCTCTGAAGTAGCTGCTCCTCTGCAAGAGGGGGGGTTAGTCCGTTTGGATGATACCAGTGGTCAGTTTATTGGTGTATTAGAACTGACGGAAAAATATCCTTACGACAAAACCCATGAAGCAGTGCAAGTTTACCGCACTGATGAAGATAAGCATCCTGGTGTGAAAGTCGTGTATGACCAGGGAGAGATTAATTTAGCTGGTTCGGTATGGTTACTGGAACGGTTACCCCATCCCCAGTTTCCCCCCTACCAAATCGATCCAGAAAAATCGAGAGCCATGTTCTCGGAACGGGGTTGGAAAACAGTGGTAGGTTTCCAAACCA
>NZ_JAAHGN010000969.1:0-2927 GCF_010672485.1 Moorena sp. SIO2C4
TAATAGGTAATAGGTAATAGGTAATAGGTAATAGGTAATAGGGATGCGCTGCATCTTCAGGTGCGACCCGTGGCGAATTTAATTCGCCAAGGTCAAGCGCACCTAACAGGGAATCAGCTTCAAAGAATACTGTACCTCATAACTGTGATAAACGCTATATTTATAACAAGCCTACACAGAAATTGGAATTATCTGATTAGTTATTTATACTTATTAACCTAGAGGGGCGCTTGTCGCCCCTCTAGTATCCAATAAGTTAACTGCCATGGACTTTGTCAAGGTTCATGGCAGTTTTAATGGACTTTAAATTTTGTTTTTAATGAGTAATTATAACATTTTTTGGATGCTCATATACCCAAAAAAAAAAGTATACATAAACATACATAAATCCTACTAAATCAAACCTGAACGCAAACCTAAACGCAAACCTATGCTCGAAAGAATAGATTTATACACAGCAGGATCGGTAATCTTACCATCTGCTATCATTTCAGCACTTCACCTAGCACAACTTCCTTAGGAGTTGCTAAAGTGAAGTAAACCCTTTGCTTAGCTGCATCTACCTTTATATAGATAGATTTATGAGTACTGAACAATTAAATCAAGTTATAGAAGCAATTATTTCTGGCAAGTATTCCTGGGCTTGTGTATTGATATTACGGTTTTCTGGCTACAATCCTTTGCAATATATGCCCTATCGAACTTACAATCGGTTAATCAAACAAAACTATAACTTAGGCAACCGGAATAAAACTGCATCCTCTCAACCATCAAAAATTCTCAAAAGGTGTTAATCATCAAGACAACCAAAATAAAAAATTACTAAAAAATCCTAGATCCTAGGCTCTAGACTCTAGGTATTAGGTATTAACCATCAGGCATTAAGTACTAAAACCATTACTCATTAACCATTAACCATTAACCAAACACCAAACACCGGGTGCATCTCAATGCATGCAAAAACACTCAGGACAATAGAAGACTAATATCATGTTATGACAATTACCCTTAATAAAAATCCCCCTATCTCCCCCTCTCCCCACCCTCCCCACACTTCCCGCGCCTGGGTCCCACACTTCCTTTAGTTATAGATTTACAAGTAACAGATGTACCCCAAACACCAAACCCCTAACCCCTAACTCCTAACTCCTAACACCTATCTTTCAGGAGATTAATTTGACTAACACTCATTTACTCAAAGAGCGTAGGAAATTTCCGCGTCATATCACCTTACTAAATTATCAGATAGAAGGACTGATTTCAGATCAAAATGATTTAGTAGTTAATCTGAGTCAAGGCGGTGGCAAAATTTACATTAACAAACCCTTAAAAACTGGGGAGCATAAAAAAATTCAGTTCTGCTTACCAGGAATAAGTTACACAGCTACTTCTATGGTGAAAATTGCCTGGCAAAGGAAAATTGGTTTAGATTCACCAGCTAAATATGAAGCAGGAGTGAAGTTTTTAGATATCTCACCAGTCAAGCTTAATACACTATTAGAACGGAAACAACTTATCTTCAGCAATCACTTTCAGTTCAAAGTATTACTGAAAACGTTTGCTGCTGCTGCCTGTATAGTTTCTGCACTTGCTCAGTCAGCTAGTAGTCAAACCGTTGCACCAGGCTCTATTCTCAGTATTTTGCTGGAGGGTCTTAATGATCGTATCTCTTGGGTAGCAAGTCAAAATCCCACTGATGAAGCTAGCTTCAGCTGGGAGCAATCTCCTAGGCAGCATCCGATTGGATTTAAGTTTAATCAATCTTTAGTGAGTGTTGATGATTTAGAGTCTGCTCCTGAGCCAATAACAATGGCTAGTTTGGTCTTATTAGGTGCTACATTTCTGATCCCATGTCGTCACCTAGAGTAATAATACCAAGTTAGATTAATTATCTATTTTGGCAGGATTATATTAAGGGTTAAGGTTATGAACTTAAGCTTTCTGTTTTTATTTGCCCTATTTTCACAAAAAATTCCTGATAAACCAATGGGGGTTGTTAAAAATTAATCATTTTAGTTATAGCAATTAATTTAGTTTAAAATTATTAATTTTAGTGAGGATGTGCCATTATTTAGCTACAATATAGATATGAGCACTTAGGTTAAATCCCCTGCCTGAAGGCAGGGGATTTCTTAATGGTATTAATTAGTTTAGAAAGTAAATACAAAATAATCAGTTAACTATTGACCCATACTCGAACATGAACACACCAGGTAGAAATTCCAGGTTGAAGCTTGTTTGCTTGTTCGCGTAGCGTGGCCGAAAGGCCAAGGTTCAGAAGATAACCTTTAACCTAGCAACCTATAGCAATCCTATCTGATTCGTGAAAGAAATGGGCTGCTTTAAGGCAGAAGGCAGAAGGCAGAAGGCAGAAGGAACAGGGTGCATCTCAATGCATGCAATTAGGCAAAAATTATAATAAAATCTCCGCGCCCCCGCCCCACACTTCCCGCGCCCCCGCCCCACACTTCCCGCGCCCCCGCCCCACACTTCCCACACTTTCCTTATTTTTTACAAATATGAGATGCACCCGAAGGAACAGGAGTTGGAGCTAGTTTTTAAAAAGTCCAGTGATTTTACAAATGATTTAGGATTGCTATAGTAACCTGGTAATAGCTTTTCCGTTTACATCTGAATTGTAAACATTGATGGAGGCATGGGGGGATGGGAAGAAAGTTAATTGAGGCAAATGCAAGTTGTAAACAATTCCGATGCTAAGCTGTTCGGCATTTAAATTGGTATAATAAAAATTAATAAATAACCCAATAATAGGAAATATGCCAGCAAAAAATTATCTGACAGCAAAAAACAATACTTCAAAAAGCCTTAAAAATAGAAGAAAATGGAAATATTAGAGAACGTATTTTAATTTTGCTGTTGTTGAATAGTGGAAAAACACAGTTAGAAATTGCTGAAGTTTTGGGTTG
>NZ_JAAHGN010000097.1:0-12004 GCF_010672485.1 Moorena sp. SIO2C4
TCTAAATTCTAAATTCTAAATTCTAAATTCTAAATTCTAAATTCTAAATTCTAAATTCTAAATTCTAAATTCTAAATTCTAAATTCTAAATTCTAAATTCTAAATTCTAAATTCTAAATTCTAAATTTTGCCTATCCTTTTAGTCAATCACACCTCCACTATCCCATGACGACGCAAGTAGAAAAACCGGAATCTGTCAAGGATGCTGGTCATGTTGAAGAACATGAGCGGCGTTGGCAAGATTACTTTACCTTCAATACCGACCATAAAGTTATTGGGATTCAATACCTGGTCACCTCATTTGTGTTCTATTTCATCGGTGGCGCATTAGCTGGATTAATTCGCACTGAGTTGGCAACACCAGACCCGGATTTATTGAGTCCGTTAACCTACAACCGAGTGTTCACCATGCACGGAACAATTATGTTGTTCCTATGGATTATTCCAGCTGGTGCTGCTTTTGCTAACTATCTGATTCCCTTGATGATTGGGGCAAAGGATATGGCATTCCCCAAGCTGAATGCGGTGGCATTCTGGATGAATGCTGTGGGAGGTTTGCTGTTAATGAGTAGTTTTTTCGTAGGTGCTCCCGAAGCCGGTTGGACCTCTTACCCCCCTTTGAGCTTGATTAGTTCTCAGGTGGGTGAAGAAATTTGGATTTTGAGCATCCTGGTGATCGGGACTTCCTCAGTGCTAGGGGCGCTTAACTTCTTCACTACTATTGTGAAGATGCGCACACCTAGCATGACTATTCATGATATGCCTCTGTTTTGCTGGGCAATGTTAGGAACCTCAATCCTAGTTTTGATTGGTACTCCAGTCCTAGCAGCAGCGTTAATTTTCCTGTCCTTTGATTTAATTGCTGGCACCAATTTCTTTAACCCGGCTGGGGGAGGAGACCCAATTGTTTACCAGCACATGTTTTGGTTTTACTCCCACCCGGCGGTGTACATCATGGTGCTACCGTTCTTTGGGGTAATCTCGGAAATCCTACCGGTACATGCCCGTAAGCCGGTTTTTGGCTATCGTGCGATCGCATACTCCAGTATGTTGATTTGTTTCCTAGGACTAATTGTCTGGGCGCACCATATGTTCACTAGTGGCACTCCTGGTTGGTTGCGGATGTTCTTTATGGCTGCCACCATGCTGATTGCTGTGCCCACAGGGATTAAGGTGTTTAGCTGGGTGGCAACGATTTGGGGCGGAAAAATCAACTTAAATAGTGCCATGCTCTTTGGTATGGGCTTTATCTCGGCATTTTTGATTGGGGGTCTTAGCGGTGTCATGCTCGCTTCCGTTCCCTTTGATGTCCATGTCCATGACACTTATTTCATTGTGGCTCACTTCCACTACGTTCTGTTTGGTGGTAGTGTGCTAGGGTTATTTGGCGCGGTTTATCACTGGTTCCCCAAAATGACCGGGCGAATGGTCAACGAAACCTTAGGACGCATTCACTTTGTGTTGACCTTCATTGGTCTAAACATGACCTTCTTGCCGATGCATGAGCTTGGTCTATTGGGTATGAACCGTAGGGTTGCTATGTATGACCCCCAGTTTCAAAGCCTCAACATGATCTGCACTATTGGCTCCTATCTTCTAGCGGTTTCTACCATACCCTTTGTGATTAATATCATCTGGAGTTTGAACCGTGGTCCAATTGCTGGTCGCAATCCTTGGAGAGCTCTGACATTAGAGTGGCAAACTACCTCTCCTCCTGCCATTGAGAACTTTGACGAGGAACCAATTTTGTGGTCCGGTCCTTACGAATACGGTATCGACAGTTATAGTGTTGACACCGATAAACAGGTCGAGGAGTTGCTGGTTGAAGTTAAAGGAGATGTTGGGTAGGTTAGCAGGTTGAAGGTTGTTCGCGTAGCGTGGCCTTTGGCCAAGGTTGTTCGCGTAGCGTGGCCTTTGGCCAAGGTTGTTCGCGTAGCGTGGCCTTTGGCCAAGGTTGTCTGTCAGAATGTAGAATGTAGAATGTAGAATGTAGAATTAAGAATGTAGAATTCTACATTCTACATTCTTAATTCTTAATTCTTAATTCTTAATTCTTAATTTAACCTCCTAACCTACCCTAATCGAAGCTCAACAGGCACAAATGTCAGCTCAAGATTAATTCAAAGGAATTTATGCAAGGCTCAACGATAGATCCGTCTAAAACTAGCCTCAACTATCATCATGAGGTTGAGGCAGCAGAGGTACATCACGAGGAGCATCCGGATTTTCGGATGTTTGGTTTGGTGGTGTTTCTGGCTGCTGATAGTATGACCTTCTTGGGGATGTTTGCCGCTTTTTTAATTTATAAAGCGACGATGCCAGCTTGGCCTCCAGAGGGTACAGAATTAGAGTTATTGGTGCCAACAATCAACACCATCATCCTGATTACTAGTAGTTTCGTCATGCACCGGGGCCAGAGTGCTATTAAGAAGAATGATGTATCTGGTTTGCGACTCTGGTTTGGAATCACTGCTCTGATGGGTGCGATGTTCTTAGGAGGACAAGTCTATGAGTACACTCATGTAGACTTTGGTCTGACTACTAACTTATTTACCAGTTCTTTCTTTGCCTTAACTGGTTTCCATGGTCTTCATGTTACTTGCGGACTCGGGTTAATTGTGTTAGTATTATTGAGATCGCTAAATTCAAAGCACTACTCCAGTGAAGAGCATTTTGGTGTAGAAGCCGCAGAACTCTACTGGCACTTCGTTGATGTGGTGTGGATTGTTCTGTTTGTAATCGTGTATTTGATTAATTAGTTTCCGCCACAGTTTGGTTAACAAAGTTTTGATGCACTACCCCCGATTGGGGGTTTTTTTTTGGAGGTTAACTGGTTGGAGGTTAGCAGGTTGAAGGTTTGAAGGTTGAAGGTTTGAAGGTTGAAGGTTGAAGGTTGAAGGTTAAGCGGTTGGAGGTTAAGCGGTTGAAGGTTAACAGGTTGAAGGTTAACAGGTTGAAGGTTGAACGCGATCGCGTGGCCAATAGGCCAAGGTTATTTGGTTGAAGGTTGACGCGATCGCGTGGCCAATAGGCCAAGGTTGAAGTTACGTAGGGTGCGTAGGGTGTGTTAGGGGCGGACTTGCCCTTATTTTTCGCCTCGTGGCCAGGGTTGGGATAGTCCGCCCCGTAACGCACCAGCTTTGGGCTCCCACTCATTTTTCGCCTGGTCGCGCCTAGTTGGGATAGTCCGTCCGGAAATGAAACGGGCAAGATGCCCGTTCCACCAAGATGCCTGTTTATGGATGGTGGTAGCGCTAATCCCAACAGGACAGGTGAATTTAACCCCTTGGATTCCTTACAATTTTAATCAATCACTTAGAATTTCTATAGTAGGGAAGGATGTCATCTTGTTTAGGAAAATTTCTATATAAAAAAAACATGATAACGGCAAAGGATATAGCTGCTACAATTGCTTTTTGACCTAATAATGGTTCCATGGAAACTCGATAATCGTTTACCGAAACGAAGTCAACGTTTGAGCTACTATAGTACCGTCCAATCATAAAAATTGTAACAATAGTATTGTAAAGACTATGACAAAGGATTGGTACTATTAAGTTGCCAGTCTTAAAGTATAGAACAGACAATATAGTTCCGGCAATGAATAAGGATACAATATCGAATCGCAAATGGCAAATCGCAAATAATAAAGATGAGGTAACTATTCCGGCTTTTATCCCCCATTTCATTGCCCACTTCTGCAAGATTATTCCACGACAAATAAGCTCTTCCAACAACGGAGCAAAAACAATCGCCGAAAAGCTCCAAGATATTAGCCCTATAACATTTGTAAATTCTAATTCATTAATCGAGTTTTCAATAAAATCTGGGTAAATAAATGAAATATAATATGAAATTAAGGAATTAAAGCCCCAAGCAAAAGCATAGTTTAAAAAAACTATTAAAATAATTAATTTCCAATTAATTATTGGCTTTAAACTACCAAAATTCAAAATCCCAAATTTTTCAACATCGAATCCTAGTATTCGGATATATCTAAATAAAAATAATCCTATAAATAAGTATGTAATGGTGACATATAATTCAGGTAATATATCCCAGGTAGCATTAAATAAATCAATAAAATCACTGCCCTTTACCAAGGATAATAATCCAATACTTAACAATATAATTATAAATATTGTTAAAATTAAAATTGGGAAAGCTATCGAGTAATATAATAAAAATTCAGGAATATTAAGCTTATTAAAGGGGAAATTTATTGAGTCATTACCCAATGACCCTTCTGAATAAAAATTTGTTCTCTTTTCCGGAAAAAGTAATAGGAATGATAATCCCAAAATACTTAATAATCCGAACCATCCCCACTTACTTGCATATCCCTTGTCGTAACTATATAGACGGCATCCTTTGAGAAGAGGTATATATCCATATATAAATGTTGAGATAATTAAATGAAATAAAACTCCAGGGAATGGTGATGACCAATCTTCAAAAGCTGCTAAAATTAATCCAAACGTGAATAACGGAATAAACTGGAAAGCTAATCCACAAAGAATTAGATTGAAAGATTCATTTTTGGAATTGGTATTCTTGATGTTCATTGGCTCGGTAGGTAATATACTATAATCGTTTCATACCAATGGCATAGAGAGGATTGACAAAAACAGAGGGACTGGGCAAGCTTGAAAACAGAAACCACTCATCGGTTATCAACATGCCAAGAATTAACTTCCCCATCCAGAAAGCCCTGTGGGATAGCTGATGTCAAGTGGTTAATTGGAGCCATTTTGGACATCTGACCACCTGTATTGGCATAATGATAGCCCTGATAGAAACAAGGTAAGCATTCAGCCGTCAGCTGTCAGCTGTCAGCCGTCAGCTTAAAATAAAATTGAAAGTCTGGGGAAAAGCCATTGGCCTACGGCCAATAGCTAATAGCTATTAGCTAATAGCTGATAGCTAATAGCTATTAGCTGATACGCGACACGCTGATAGCTGAATGCTTACGAAACAAGGAGCGTGAAGAAACAGCATCACAAACGTCGTTATCCCCTTGAATTCCAACTATAAACGTACCACTACTGTTCTTCCTACCTTTTTTCACTCAATCAGGATTATTTGGTTTAAGGTTGAACGCGATCGCGTGGCCTTTTGGCCAAGGTTAGCAGGTTGAAGGTTGAACGCGATCGCGTGGCCTTTTGGCCAAGGTTAGCCGGTTGAAGGTGATATTAATGAACTAGAATAAGAATTCTCATAGTAATCAGATACACCAGATTTTTGCCCGATTCCCGATTCCCGATTCCCGATTCCCGACTCCCGACTCCCGACTCCCGACTCCCGATTCCCGATTCCCGACTCCCTATTCCCTTGACTAAATGATTGCCCCTATTGAGAGATTACTCACAACTCCTTGTAACAAACGATTTACTCCTCAAGTTATCTTTTGGTTTAGCCTCAGCCTAACCTTTACCGTAGTGTATAGCTTGCTAGCACTACGAGAAGCTTTTAGCGGTGAGTATATTGTCCAAGATGATGCACGACAACATATATTTTGGATGATGCGATTTCTTGATCCAGAGCTGTTTCCTAAGGATTTAATTGCTGATTACTTTCAAACGGTTGCTCCAGCTGGCTACACTACAGTTTATCGAGTCATAGCAGCATTGGGTGTTAATCCATTGCTATTTAACAAACTCTTACCGGTAGTGTTGAATCTGGTTAGCGCTAGCTATTGCTTTTGGGTGTGTCTGGAATTATTGCCAGTACCAGCAGCTGCCTTTAGTGCTACTTTGTTGCTGTCTCAAGCCTTGGGCATGACTGATACAGTGGTGTCTGGAACACCGAAGGCGTTTGTCTATCCCCTGTTGTTGGGGTTTATGTATTACCTAGTGCGGGGGTCATTGTGGTTTTGTTTGGGTGCGATCGCACTCCAAGGTCTATTCTATCCCCAGTTAGTATTTATTTCTTCCGGTACCTTAGTTTTACGACTATTTGAATGGCGCAATGGTAAGTTAGGCTTATCCCAAGAGCGACGTTGGTTGTGTCTGGCGGGATTGATAGTAGCCTTTTTGGTTATGTTACCCTATGCCCTGAAAACCAATGAGTTTGGTCCAGTGATTTCTGTCGCTGAAGCCAGACAGTTACCAGAGTTTTTTCCAGGGGGGCGATCGCGTTTTTTTTATGACGATGATCCCGCTAAGTTTTGGTTAAAAGGTAGAAGCGGAATTCGTCTGACTTCGATTCTTACTCCAGCTACTAATGGCGCGGGATTTTTACTGCTGCTCTTGCCCTTATTTCCCAATAAATTTCCGTTATTCAAGCAGATCAGTAAAGAAATTACCCTTTTGCTCCAGATGCTACTAGCCTCTCTCGGGATGTTTGTTGCTGCTCATGTTTTGCTATTTAAATTACATCTTCCTAGTCGTTATACTCAACATAGTCTGAGAGTGATCATGGTGCTAAGTGCTGGTATAGTTTTTATCATTCTGATTGATAGCGTAGTTAAATGGGCAAGCCAGTCTAGCCAAAACGGTTTCTCTAGCTCTGGTTTTTCGCAAATTTTTTCTATACCTAAAATAATTGCTATTGCAACTACTACCATAATTGCAGCAGCATTACTATTATATCCTAGTTTTGTGAATGATTTTCCCATTACTGCCTATAAAGTCGGAAATACTCCATCCTTATATAATTTTTTTCAACAACAACCGAAAGATAGCTTAATTGCTTCTCTGTCTCCAGAGATGAATAATATCCCCACCTTTGCTCAGCGTTCGGTTTTGGTAGCCAGTGAATATGCTATTCCTTACCACGTCGGATATTATCAGAAATTTCGACAACGAACTCTAGATTTAATTGATGCCCAATATAGTGCTAATCTCTCCGTTGTTAAGGAATTTATTAAAACCTATGATATTGATTTTTGGGTACTAAACCCAATCGAGTTAAAGGCTGATGCTATTAAGGATCGTAAGTGGTTGAAGCAGTATCAGCCAGCCGCTAATCGTGCTATTCAACAACTTGAACAAGGGATAAAACCTGCTTTGGAACAAGTGATGGCATCCTGTTCGGTGTTTGAAACTAAGGGATTGGTGGTTTTGGAGGCGAAATGTATTGTTGATAGCTAAGCTATCAGCTATCAGCTATCAGCTATCAGCTATCAGCTATCAGCTATCAGCTATCAGCTATCAGCTATCAGCTATCAGCTCGCGAATGGCTGACGGCTGAAAGCTGACGGCACCTCAAGCAGCGTGCGCGTAGCGCATATGCTTACCTTACCTATTTTAAAAAAATCTATATTACTTGATTAAATTACTGCTCCATAAATTCCATTAATAGCTAATCGTTAAAATTGCAAAAAGTAATTTTTTTGCTTGTTAAAAACTGTTAAGAATACCAGAAATAATATTGACAAATTATGATTTATTAGTAATAAAAAAAATGTCTGGTGTTTCGATATGATTATCGGACAAAAAGCCGCGCTTCTTGAGACCATCATTCCAACAGCGCGGCTTATTCCCCAAGGACATTGGAGATAATTCCATGATGCCAAATAAACGCTCAACTGATCATGCTATCTATTACCAGCGGTACTTAGACCGCCTGGCACAACTAGCAGGGAAGAAACCCACCCGCCCAAAATCCTATCCTCGTCCCCTAACTGACCTAGACCGTATCCTGATCCAAATGTACAGTCACTGGCAACTGGCCATGACACCAAAGGAGTTCATCTCGAAATGGGAGGTTAGTCGAGAAGACATAGCATTAATCTGCTCCCGCTCCATCAGTACAGTTAACAGCTGGTTTGCTGGAACTAAGCGCTATAAGGCTCCTGCTGCTGAGGTTTTACGACATCTTGCTCTGATGGATTTTTTGTTGGAAAATTTCGATGCTATTCCGAGAGAGTTGTTGGAGCGATTATGTGGTAATAATCGTGAAGGTTATTCGCCCTAGGGATAGTGGTAAACAGGTAGACACCGTGGTGCGTTACGGGCAGCAACCTAACCCTGGCTATCGAGAAAATGAGGGCTCGCCCTTCCCTAACGCACCCTACGTAACTGTCGGGGTTTACACATCAATAACCTAAAGACTTCTGTTTACAATAAAACTTACTAGTTTATTTACCTAATGATCATGTCAAATCAAGCTTTAACAGATTATTTCAACTTTCTTGCTCCTACTGATATTCGCCTCAAAGGAACAAGAATTGGTATTGAAACCATATTATATGACTATCTAGACTGTCATAAAACCCCAGAAGAAATTGCTCAAGCTTATACATCATTAACCCTAGAACAAGTCTACGCTACTATCCTCTATTACCTGCAAAATCAAAACGCTGTCAGCGAATATATGAAAAACTGGCTCTTTCATTGTCATACCATGAGGGAGCAGCAACGACTCAATCCGCCTCCTGTTTCGGAAAAACTGCGCCAATTAAGAGCAATAATAAAAGCTAGGCAACAAGGGAATGAGTATTAACTATCTAATTGATGAAAATGTTAATTCTCTCTATCCGTAAACATTTAGTCATCAGCTATTAGCTAATGCGCTACGCGAACAGCTATCAGCAAGTTGATTACAACGTTCAGATAAACAAGGGAAAAAGCCCTTTAGATTTATTCTCAACCAATCAAAAGCAATTGTTACCAATTCATATCTTATTCTCTACCCCAAGCCAGATTTGGAAAACGCCATAAACCAAAATCCCAACTTGGACAAATTGCTGATAGAAGCTCTTAACCAGATTACTGGGAAAGCTATGGTTGCTGAAGGTAGAGTTTATGGTGGAGGCATGTATAAATTAGAACCGAAGGAACTGGCTAATGTGCCAGCTTTTGAGCTGCAGGGGTTGCTATCACAAGGATCTAAGTAAGAGAGCACTCGGAGAGTTGGTAGTGATAAACATGTAAACGATAATTGCCACAATTCTGATATAATGTCTTACTGTGGCCTAGTTACTAGCAAAAAAGCCCAGGCTAGAGTGTGAGCGGCAACTCGGCTTAGCCTAGGCATCCGTCACGCTGACGTACACCTTCTAGGCATTCCGCGAGCGTACACCTTATCTCGGCTTGAAATAAGCCGAAACTTTTTAATGGTTCAACTACAGTATACCTTAGAAGAAACCTCCAAAACTGAGCATTTGGATGTTAATGTTAGCCAGGTAGTTGGTACATCAACAGCTCCACCAACTACCGATATAACTCCTAGCGGACTACCTATCCCCCTGATCCAAGGTGGAACAGCGGTGGCGGCAGTCATTGCCTTAACCGTGTACTCTAAAACAATTATCGAAGCGATAACTAAGTTAGTTAAAGAAGCAAAGGAGGATTGACCACTCGATAGCCTAAATTGATCAACTTGGATTACCATTGTTAATTCCCTTTAATCCCCAAATAGTCTAAACAACTATCTGGGAAATGGTTTTGGTTACTGACAGTAAGCAATCAGCAATCAGCAATCAGCAATCAGCTTTCAGCTATCAGTTATCAGCAATCAGCTATCAGTTATCAGTTATCAGCAATCAGTCATTGGCCGTAGGCCATACTACTTGAAGTACTTTTGAATAAAATAAGCTGACGGCTGACCGCTGACCGCTGACCCCTGACCCCTGACCGCTGACCGCTGACCGCTGACGTCAAGAAGTCAGGTTTAAGCAGTCCCTTAAAGATCCCACATCACTGGATTATCATCTATATGATCGGTAACCAACCGTCCAATCTGATCAATGTCTTGTAGCTCATCAGCAGATAGCTTAACCTCAACAGCTTGAGCATTTTGAATAACTTGGTCACTATTTCGGAATCCTGCGATCGCATTCGTTTGTGGCTGAGACATCAACCATGCCAGAGACAACTGAGCCAGGGTACACTGATGACGCTCTGCAATTGGTCGTAGCTGAGCTAATGCTTGCTGTGCTCGTTGATAGTTATCACCGTTGAACAACTTATTTTTGCTGCGATGATCCCCTTCCTGAAACTTGTGCTCTGGACCAAACTTGCCAGTTAATAATCCCTGAGCTAAGGAAGAATAGGCAATAATCGAGATATTGTGCTCTACACAATAAGGCATAGCATCTTGCTCCACCTGACGCCAAAACAGAGAGTAGGGAGGCTGCAAGCTATCAATTCGTCCGTACTGAGAAGCTTCTGCTAACTGGCTGCGGGAAAAATTGGAGACTCCAATTGCCCGAATTTTGCCTTGCTCTTTCAACCTATTGAGAGCGCTCATGGTTTCCTCAATTGGCACTACCTCACTTTGAAAGGTGCCAGAAGGCCAGTGAATCTGGTAGAGGTCGATATAATCTGTCTTCAGGTTTTTTAAGGAACCCTCACAAGCCTCGATCACCTGGTCATATTTAAGATGATTTGGAAACACTTTGGTAGCATATACCACTTGGTCTCGTACTTCTGCTAGAGCCTGACCAACAATTTGTTCCGAGTGACCCTGCCCGTAAATTTCTGCAGTATCAACCGTAGTTATCCCCGCCTCAAATCCTGCTCGCAGCCCTTTTATGGTCTCAGCATCTTCAATGCCTACCCACCTAGATTTACCGGCCTGCCAAGTGCCCATGATAATCGGGGTAATTTTTACCTCCGAAGTGCCTAAGGCTTTGGTTTCCATCCTTAACTCCTCTAACTTTTTCGGCCTTACTTAATAATGGAATGATTTTAAGAGTTTTCTGGAATGGGCATCAGGCGTGGAATGGGCATCAGGCGTGGAATGGGCATCTTGCTGTGGAATGGGCATCAGGCGTGGAACAGGCATCTTGCCTGTTTCCTGCTTAGGGCAGGCAGGATGCCTACCCCACTCTTATTCATTCAAAAATTCAGCAAGGAGACTTTTAGCTGTTTCCGGATTGACTTTCAATACTGCCAAACTGCTCATTCTCCAAAATAGCAATATCCTTGATCGAGTTTTCCAGCCATTCCTGAATAGGTGGCTCCCATCCGGATTTAACCGTTTTCTTTATAAAACATTGTAAAGTCAGGAATCTGGTTTAATATATTCCCGGGTCAAAAAAAAATTAAGCAAAAGCATGAACATAGTTTTAATACTTGTCACCTGTCCTGATAATGCTGTTGCCCATAATCTGTCTCATCAGCTTCTGGAGCGTAGAGAGGCAGCATGTGTGAACATTATTCCCGGGATATCTTCAGTTTATTGGTGGGAGGGTGAGGTTGAGTCTGATTCTGAAGTGCTGCTACTCATCAAAACAACTACGGAGCTGATCTCTAAAGCAGAGCAGACTGTAACTAATTATCATCCCTACGATACCCCTGAATTTGTGGTACTAAGTACACAGCATGTCAACGAACAGTATGCAGCTTGGGTGATTAATAATGTCGCTACTCAAGCATAACTGGCGATAGTTGAGCAGGAGATGGTACTGAATCAGAGTTTTGGGACAAATTAGCTTGATTGTGTACTAGGTTTATATACAAAGAGAGCACAAAGCAAGTTTGTTAGTTTTAAGCGTACGCTAAATCAAAAATTGCCAATAACCCATTAGACCGCGAAAGACTTTTGCAAAAGGTCTAATGTTTCGCCAGGGCTATCAATTGTGGGGGCAAAATTGGGCATGGCTATGGGAGCTCAATCATAGCCACAATAAGCAACGCCTCAATTTGAATTATACAAGCAGACCCCACATACTCCAAGCAAACACAGACTGGTAATACCAACCATGGAAATATTTACCTATGAACTCCCAACAGAGTTTATCGCCCAACGTCCGATTCAACCGCCTGAAGCGGCAAAGCTTCTGATTACCTCTCCAGATGCAGAGATAGAGGAAACAACCTTCGCTTCTCTCCCTCAACATCTTGGCTCTCGTGATCTCTTGGTGTTTAACGATACGGCTCCCAACATTCGACAGGGATCGGGGGACTACCAAGACAAGATCGATGATCAGACAATCTTTGCAAATAAAGCTGGTTCTGTTGCAGTGCCGACGGCAAGTTTGCACTTTACACCCGAACTTATTAGTCAACTACGTGCTAGTGGGAAGCAGGTGGAGTTTGTGACGCTACAGGTCGGG
>NZ_JAAHGN010000970.1:0-2921 GCF_010672485.1 Moorena sp. SIO2C4
TCCAGAAGAGGGGGAGAGGGGTCTGAGACCGGAAGTGGAGGAAGAGAAGTAAGAATCTCACCATGGGTTCTTTTTCACAAATGATTGAGGATTTCTATATACTTCTGACCCCATCACCTGATCACGTCATCACCCCATCACCCCATCACCCCATCACCCCCTCTGATCAAAAATTTCCCATTGTGATCCGTTCGTTGTGGCTCTTGACCTATTTTTCGGGAAATCTATAGGTGAGTGTCGAAAGATTTTTCAGTAAATTAAGCTTGAGCTATGGCAAAGCGATCTCTCCAGGCATCTCCAGACGGCATCAGAAAAGCCAAACAGGCTTTTGAACGCAAGGGATGGACACAAGAATATTTTGCGGGTGAAATCGGCATAGAAACTCGCCAACCGATTTGGAAGTTTTTTGCCGGTAAACCCGTTGACCGCCGCGTTTTTAGCGAAATCTGCTTTCATCTGGATTTGGAGATGGAAGAGATTGTCGCTATACCAGAAGATGCTCAGATAGATGCAGAACAGAAAGCAGCTGAGGACAAAAGTAGAGTTGATGCCATCGTCACCAAAGTGCGATCGCACTACCATGACAAAATTCAAAATCAGTGTGGCACTCTGCGCCTATTAGATATTGCTCGACCGGTGAGTTTAGATCACATCTACGTAGATGTGAATATTCTCGAAGAAATCACTAGTCAACGATGGTTGGAAATTGAGGATTTGCAAGGCTTCCCACCGGAGGAATTTGACCGCTTGGGTATAGGCAAAGTGCGCCGGGAAAGCATACCAGGAGTGCAAGCGGTAGAACGCTATCCTAAAATGATGGTGCTAGGTAAACCTGGCTCTGGGAAAACCACCTTTTTGCAATATCTGGCTATTCAGTGCAATCAAGGAAATTTTCAATCGGATCGGGTTCCGATTTTGATTCGATTGAAAAACTTTGCCGAGGATGCTATGATCGAATGTAGTTTCAGCCTATTTAACTACATTAATCAAGAGTTCCAAAGTTGTGGTATTTCAGAACAAGATATTGAAACTATCCTCAGCTATGGCAGAGGCTTGATCTTAATGGATGGCTTGGATGAAGTCCCGGAAACTGCCAGTAATCAAGTTATTCAACAAATCCGCAAGATTTCAGAAAAGTATTACAAAAATCAGCTGATCATCACATGTCGTATTGCAGCTCAACAGTATCGATTTCGGGGATTTACTGAGGTTGAGATTGCTGACTTCAAACCAGCACAAATTCAACACTTTGCTAAAAAGTGGTTTGTGGCGATAGCAAGGAATGACCCAGAATCAGGTTTGGAGAAAGCATCTCTGTTTATCGAGCAGATGAAGCTGCCAGAAAATCAGCAAATTAGAGAACTAGCAACAACACCAGTCTTGCTGAATCTAGCCTGTCTGGTGTTTCAAACCAAAGCTGACTTTCCTGTTAAACGCTCTGATCTTTACCAGCAAGGACTAGACTTACTACTGATTCGCTGGGATGAAGCCCGGGGTGTTAAGCGAGATGATATTTATCGTAATTTATCCTTGCCCCACAAGCTAGAATTACTTTCTCAATTAGCAGTTATCACCTTTGAGCAAGGGGAGTATTTCTTTGAAGAAATTCGGCTGCAACAATTAATTGCTGATTATTTACGGAAATTACCAGCAACTCAAAGCAACCAGGCAGCTTTAGAATTAGATAGCTTAGCAGTACTCAAATCTATCGAGGTGCAGCATGGACTATTGGTAGAGCGGGCACGACGAATTTACTCATTCTCTCATCTGACATTTCAAGAGTATTTTACCGCCAGAGCGATTGTGATCGGCAATGGGATGTCTTTGTTACAGCTAGTCGAACACCTACAGGAGAAACGTTGGCGGGAAGTATTTTTACTCACAGCACAAATGTTGCCAGATGCTGATCAGCTATTGTTGCTGATCAAGCAACAGGTTAATCGGTTAGTCTGTGCAGAAATGGTGTTTGACTCAGTCAAACAGACACCAGGCGTTATGGCTTTAGATGATACCTTGAGCAAGTTCTTGAACTGGATCGAGATCAAATCCCTCGACATCGATACTCCCTACAAGCCAGCAGCAGTGCGTGCCTTTTACATGACCCTTGCCCTTCCTCCTAACCATCCTCTTTCCCGGAATCAAGCCTTAGCTTTGGCTATTGATCACAGACTAGGAGGGGAGTTGGGTAGTGAACTTGCCCTAGATTTAGCTTTAGATCATGCTTTAGCTGTTGCCCAAGCTATGACACCAGAACTAGTTTACGACCGACTCAGTGCTCTTTACCTTGCCCTTGACTTGAATCACCTGACTGGGATTGAGTCTATAGGAGACTATCTAGAGAAGCTTAAAAATCAGCTACCTGACCTAGATGATGACGACCGAGATAGTATTCAACAATGGTGGCAAAGTCATGGTCCGGAATGGTTATCACAATTAAGGGCTTTGATGATTGAGCATCGTAATATGGGTCACCAATGGGATTTGAGCAAGACATCCCAAGATTGGTTAGAGCAGTATAGTCGTGCTAATCACTTGCTAGTAGAGTGCCTCAATAGTAATTGTCAGCTGAGTCTGACGGTGCGCAAAGAAATAGAAGATACGTTGTTTTTGCCGCTGTGCCACTCGTAATTGATCCCTCACGGTCGATGTTGACCTGAAGGGGTGAAAAGTAGCTTCTCACCCCTTCACCCTTTAACCTACCGTAAACCGAATCGCCTTGGGCGAACAACCTTGGCCTTGGCCTTGGCCAAAAGGCCACGCTACGCGAACAAGCCCTAACCCTTAAACCGTTTTGACCCGTGCTACGGTGAGAATGTCGTAAGGCTTACTTACCTAAATGGAGCAATAAGGCTCACACCATAACGCTAGTTTGGTGTTGGGACGGGGCTTTCAAGGTGCTGAACTAAATTCCGCACACAGCC
>NZ_JAAHGN010000971.1:0-2919 GCF_010672485.1 Moorena sp. SIO2C4
TCCGTAATTTCTAGAGTAGTTTGATGGATATGGAGATTGAAATGGCCACCCAGCATGTTTTCAATAATGGTCAATTCATGATCGGAGTCTCCTTGACCGGCCACTGGATTAAAAATAAGGTGAGCCACTTGGGTCCGCGCTAGGGCACTGATGACCAGTTCTCCTGTAGCTAAGTTGGTGGCGATCGCTACATCATGGACATCACAAATCCGTAAGAGAGCCTGAATATCAGGTTCATGGGATTTAGCATGGAGTGCATCGATGAAGAAAAACACAGCACAGACCTTTCCCTCCGCCACCGCTGCAAACAACTGGGCATCTCCACCGATAGGACCAGGGAGTAAGCAATCAACAGGTAAGCCAGTGGAGTTTTGAATTTGTTTCCCTGTGTTCCCTGTAGCAATTAAGGTGTAGCGAGAGAAAACGATGTGGTGGCGCTTGACAAATGCCACTATATCATTTTTCTTGTTGTCGTGGGCAATCAGGGCAATAGTTGCAGGCATACTACTGTACCGGAACTCAAAACCAAAATTCTCAAAGGCCAATGGGCAAATGACCCAGTATTTACGTCATTCTAAAGCGTTTATTCCAGTTGTGTAGTTAAGCTATGGATAACTCGATACTAAGTTGCGGTCAAAGGTACAACTTTCTCTTTCCCAAATCTCCCTATCTCCCTATCTCCCTATCCCAGCAATCTACTATAGCAGTCGCCAGGGTAATTAGGACATGACAAAAGTCTCAAACTACAGTTTGGCTTGAGTTTAACTTCTGACTTCTGACTTCTGACTTCTGACTTCTGCTATATCTTTGAATGCAACTTGGTATAAAAATATTAACATTCCTAGATAAAAATACAAGCCTAAACATAAAAATTTACAAAAAAACCATTGACATTTTAAATTAGTTTATGCTAGGGTTAGATGTGATCAGATTTTTTTTGATATTCTAGTTTTTTCATCTTCTAGTCTTTAGCTTTTCCTTGAGGGGAAGGTTTTTACTAACTTTTTCTTCCCCATTTTTTTGGCTTTTTTCTAGGTTTTAGGGAGCAGGGAGCTAAGGCCGTGGGCCACGCTTACTGGCAGAGCCAGACGCTGCGCGAACGCGAACGGAGCTTCGGAGCAGGGAAAAATATTTATATGATGTACCTGATTAGACTAGGAAAAACTATAGAAAAATAAATACTATTCCCCATCTCCCTATCTCCCGACACTTGCCCATCTTCCCAATTGATATAATACCAAATCCGCTTGGTCATTACCCCTTTATTAAAATCGACCAAATCTTTTTATGCCAGGAATCTAGGGCTATGGGGATAAGGGGGGTATGGGAACAGAATTGATATAAGTCCTAATCCTATTCCACCATCTGCACCAATTTCCCTAGAATAGGTTCGATGGGAGGGAGTAAATATTCGGCGAGATCGAGGGTTACTGTTTTTTCCTCCAATTTCAGAAATCGCCATAGAGTCCCAGTGGTTACGGCACCGTAAACCGTTGCGATTGGCCGTAGGCCACGCTCCGCGAACGCATTACCGTTACTATTATTCTCCTGTTGGTTAAACCGACCAGCTGCTACCATCGCGGCGATACATTGTCCTAACCCCCCTTTCAGGTCTTCTTTTTTAGCTTCTATAATAATGGCTACCGGGGCTTTAATAAATAACTGTTCCGGTGACAGACTAATAATAAAATCACAGGTGCCATTTAATCCTACTTCTGGGTCAACATTAAACTCTTCCCCAGAAAACAAGCTAATCTGGTATTGATGGAATTCTCTAACTGCCAGTAACACTGGACATATCAAGAGTTCTGATCGGGCTTTTTCAGTATTTAGTGCGATGGCCAGTTGGTAATTTTGGGTGATAAATTCCGCTAAATAAGGACTAGGAGAAATTACGCGTTCGCGTAGCGTGGCCGTAGGCCAATCGCTTTCAAAAATATTCCCTTGTTCGATTAAAGTTAAGTCAAAATCCTTGACTACTTTTTGAATAGTAAATTGACGGTAAGACATGATCTAGGGAAGGGAGTAGGGAATCGGGAGTAGGGAATCGGGAATCGGGAATCGGGGGTAAAATATTGTGTACTTGATTACTAGGAAAAACGGGCTTATTGGATTTTTTAACTATTTTTTTTAACTATTTGCTGAAATGCTATACTTTGAATGCGAACGCAAACAGAAGGCAAAGTGTGCTATTCAATAATAATACTACCGTAAGGTAACGCTTCTTTTAGTGACGTTTATGAACTCTCCCAATGACAACCATTCCAACAATCTCAGAACATATTGAAATCACTCCGGGGGTTTGTGGCGGGAAACCTCGGATTGCCGGACATCGGATTCGAGTTCAAGATATTGTCATCTGCCACGAAAGCATGGGAATGTCACCGGATGAAATTCTCTATCGCCATCCTAGCATTACCATGTCAGATGTCTATGCAGCACTGGCTTACTACCACGACCATAAAGAAGAAATCAGACAGGATATTGAGGCAGGAGTTGCCTTTGTACAAACGGTACAAGCTCAAACACCGTCTCTATTACAGCAAAAACCTCAGAATCGGTAATGACCAAAAAGCGATGCAGCGCGGTCTTGGGGGTCCCCCCCATGAGCGACTGCATCAAGACAGATCCGATTCCATTTGGATGAAAGTGTTAGCAATGCCATCTGCTGAAAGTTTGGGTTTGATTTCTGTGATTTCCCTTGGTCAATCGCTTCGCGACCATTCAAAATTATCAATTCAAAATTCAAAAACACCCCACGATTCAATTATTAGGTAAATTCAATTTTGTTATTCCTACTCCCGATTCACCACTCCCGACTCCCGATTCCCGATTCCCGATTCCCGATTCCCGATTCCCGATTCCCCACTCCCCACTCCCCACTCCCCACTCCCGACTCCCGATTCCCCACTACCGACA
>NZ_JAAHGN010000972.1:0-2914 GCF_010672485.1 Moorena sp. SIO2C4
CAGAAGTCAGAAGTCAGAAGTAAGCTAGACTCACGTTTCGGAGTTTAGGAGCGATGCAGAGGTGCGACCCGTGGCGAATTTAATAATTAGATGCGGAAAACGCACCATTACGGTCTTGGGGAGGCAGCGCGGTCTTGGGGGTTTCCCCCACTCGCTATTGCCGTGGTTTCCCCCACTCGCTATTGCATCAAGAAAATGTCCTAATTTGAATGCGTAGTGCTATATGGACGCGCTTCGCTTCTGGCTATGCGATCGCATAGCCAGTTGGGGTCAATTTCGATCAGGGTGCTCCCTACCAAAGCCGATAATGGTCACGCCCGAGCCCACACTTACCGGATCGGGAAGTGTTAGATTATTTCATCAGAACAGAGTGGTAAAAAAATTGGACACAAGTAAAGACAGTTCCTTCAAACACAGCAAAATTCACCAAAGGCTAAGTCAATTGATTAAGGTACTGGCTCAAAAATTTGGTAGTGTCCGGGAACTTGCTAGGCAAGTCAATGTCACTAACAACACCTTGACAAATTGGATGAATTTTGATAACACTCCCAGCTTAGAGAAGCTAGAGAGGCTGGCTAAAGGTATTGGTTGGACAACGGAAGAGTTGATCAGCTTCTTGGTAAGTGAGGAAAACCCGATCGAAGCTATTGAACGGAACAAGAAATCGAGTCCCTCTACTTTGACACCACCTATTTCCATGGAGCAAATTTTGGCAGAGCTTCAGTGGCGACCAGTAGAGCAATTAGTTGAGATTAATTTAGCGATCGCTAAACGGTTGCAAAGGGAATTCAGTGGCTCGACGGATACCACCGGCCTAGAGGAGGTGTTAAATCAGTCTCCTAAATTTGAGGAACTCAAGGGAGTTAAATTTATTTCGCTGAGCTTAAAGGCGAGGCGACGATTAAAGAATTGGGTAACAATCTGCCAAAGTTATGTAGGCTTGAGTCCAGAGGAATTCATCCAAGTTGCTGTCGAGAAGCACAAAATTGACCCAGGGACGTTTGGGCTATTTTATAAGAGCATCATGGAACTCTCTAGTACTCCGTTTCCCCAGAGTTACTATGAGTGGCTTTTCCCGTTAATTTCTCCAGTGAGTGGTTGGATTGGGTCAGCACAAGAAACTCCTATTCTAGATTTTTCGAGAACTTACACAGAAACTTATACAGAACCTTGGAGTAATTTTATTGAGAACTTAGAAGACATTAGTAATGGAGTGAGTACCAAGTCTAGTTCAGTCCTGTTTTAACCAGGTTTTGTTAACGGTTGACGATTGACGGTTGACGGTTGACTGTCAAGGCTGAAGATAAGCAAACTGTCTACAAATAAACCATTGCGTTAATGCTGCACTTTAAATCAAAAGTTTAGATTGAAATAGCAATCCGTGTAGGAATTGTGATAATTTTTGTTCCGGTGATCCGCTGTTCCCTTTGCTAAAGTTTAGATCAAATCACAGACTACCCGAAAACCAAAGGAGATATATTTGACACTCCCCGTCCTTAAAGGACGGGGAGTGTCAACAGTTGGGATAGCCATTCCAAGGCTAAGGTTTCGTCAATAGGGTGCTTGTTGTGTTGGTGCTGATACTCCTCTAAATCTAGTCCTTCAATGTATTCGAGCACCATGCAGTTTAAGCTGATCTCGTGGTTTCTGGGGGAGAAGATAAAGGTTCCTTCTGATTTGGTAATTCCTGGATGATTCAGCTGACTCAACACCCATGCTTCTTGCTCAAACAGCTCAATTGCCCGAGATTGATAGTCAGTCAAGACTTTGAGAACTTTGAGAGTGTTGTGATTACTTTTTTGATCACTGTTGTGATCAAGTACCTCATAGGTTTTACCGAAAGCACCTTTGTCACTGAGTAACCCAATCACGCGATAGCGTTCTGCCAAGAGTAAGTCCGAGCCACAGGCTTGGCAAAATAGGGTATCTTCTGTATTGTAAGGTTTAGAACAATCGGGATTAATGCACCAAGTCATGGTTCCCTACCTACGAGCTACTGATATGAGCTACTGATATGAGCTACTGATATGAGCTACTGATATGAGCTACTGATATGAGCTACTTAAGCGATCGCAAAACCTCAAAAATCTTCGAGGGACACAAGCGCGATGGCACTTTACTTTAGTTTTGGGTTGCCAGTCCTGCTTCATACCAAAACAACAGAGGTTTTGAACAGATGTTTTGATTGGTTTTTCCACCACCAAACTAATCGACAGGTTGTTAATAATAGCCTAAGGATTTAGTAGTCTATTGATAGGCTTAAAGCCAAGGTAGTTTAAACCCATTGGCTGTAGTATAACCACAGAATCCACGGGGTTTTAACCCGTGGGGATGTCAATCTAATTATTAGCTTAGTCTATTAGGTATTGTTTGTCATGCCAATTTGGCATTTGTTGCTGATCACTTGAAAAGGATGACAGTTCTTTACCTTACCAAAAATCCCTATATAATTTCTTGCCTCTTGCCTCTTGCATTTTGCCAATACCCAAGCGCGACTATGTTCACAACTCAACTAAAAATGCTATATAACGGTATCACTACTATAACCAAATACAGCTAATTTTAACTCCGTTTAATTACTGATAAAAATCTAATTATTATGAAATAATAAAGATATCGCTATTAACGATTTTTAGGATAGATTATCAATCTTAAATTATTAATATTAAACCTTAGACGGATGTAAAATAGCCAAGGTAAGCTGTTCGGCATTTAAATTGGTATAATAAAAATTAATAAATAACCCAATAATAGGAAATATGCCAGCAAAAAATTATCTGACACAAGAGCAAAAAACAATACTTCAAAAAGCCTTAAAAATAGAAGAAAATGGAAATATTAGAGAACGTATTTTAATTTTGCTGTTGTTGAATAGTGGAAAAACACAGTTAGAAATTGCTGAAGTTTTGGGTTG
>NZ_JAAHGN010000973.1:0-2907 GCF_010672485.1 Moorena sp. SIO2C4
TAACAAGTAGGTTATAGCTGCCAGCAACTCTCTCGTAATACCTATCAACTGGAATTGGCGGGATTAAGGAGAGGGAAGAGGAACAGGATAGTGGTCAGATCTAATCGAAAAATCAAAGGACAGATTAGGTTGATCTACAACAAACTTCAGCAAAGATTTGAAATTCACTTCTTAGTAAACCATGGCACTTCAGAAATACCTGCCGACCGTCAGAGTATTGGAGTAGACAAGGGATACACTGAAGCATTCTATGACTCAGAAGGTCAGGGACACGGGAAAGGACTAGGTAAAGTAGCTACAAGAAAATCAGATAGAATATGTAAAAAAAATCGAAACAGAGGAAAGCTGTGGGCTATTCACCGGAAACTAGAAAAGATAGACTCAGCCAAGTCTGCTAGAATACTAAGAAACAATCTGAGCAGAAAGACCGAGAATAAACGATACAGGAGAAACCAATCAGAACTAAAGGCAATAATAGGAGCTGCCTCAAAGTCTCTTTTTGATGAAAAATCCTTAAAAGTATTTGCAGAAGATTTAACACAACCGTTTAAGAATAAGCGTCAGTCTAAGGCTATGTCCCGCAAACTCAATAGTTGGATGATTGGAGTTATGCGGGACTCCTTGCATAAATGGGCGAATTGGACTGGCTCGGTTGTCACGGAAGTTCAGCCTAGTTACACGTCGCAAGTTGACTCCAGGAATGGAACCCTATTAGGGAAAAGGACTGGGGATAACTTTACCGGATTTGATGGGGTCGTGTTACAGGCTGACCACAATGCCGCCAAGAACATCCTTGCTAGGGGTGCGGACAAGGAAATTTCTCGGTTCTCTTCTAGGGCTGAGGTTCAGGCAGTGTTGTTGCGTCGTACCGCGCGTTTCTTGAAAGGTATGGGACTGAGCTTGCTAGATGCAGTTGAGCTTGGCTGGCTTGACTCCAAACATAGCAAAACTCAGGCTTTCAAGCAACTCCTGACCGGGATGCCAGGAACGTCCAAATAGACGAGTGGGAGGTTCAACTCCAATTACTGTACGACCACTCCTCACTTGGACAACAATAAATTGCACCTTGACCGGATTATCTGGGTTTATCCCAACTTATACCGGTTTAAGAGTATCCCTCAGCTCCCTTGGTATATTGGTATATAGGATATTTAGACGGCTTCTAGATTTTTTTCCCCAGTACGAATTCTGACCACCTGATCGACGGGGCTAATGAAAATTTTACCGTCGCCAATTTCACCGGTGCGAGCTGCAGCGATCACTTTGTCTACGACCATATCGACTTGTTCATCTTCTACGACGATTTCTACTTTGAGTTTTTGTAGGAATTCCACAGTGTACTCTGAACCGCGATAACGTTCAGTCTGACCTTTCTGGCGTCCAAAGCCTCGGACCTCAGACACTGTCATTCCTACAATGCCAGCGTTGACTAGGGCGATTTTGACTTCGTCCAGCTTAAATGGCCGGATGATGGCTTCTACTTTTTTCAAGCTCCTAACTCCTCAGTTGTTCTGCTATTCATTTGTTATATGATAAGCATGACACTTTATCTGACTGTGGATGTGGAAATTTTTGTAAATGCTGATAGGGTAACTCTCAAGTGTTGATCTCGATTGATCAACCGCGAAGACGACTCGCTTTTCTATACTTATCGATATATTAGCTGCACAGGTATTTGGTGACTGCCCACCAACTCATGCTCCCCTGCTTTTATGCCGCACGCATCCTTCCCGTCTTTGCAGTTCATTCCCTTAACTATACCTTGAGCCTGTGGCAAAATTGAGGTAAGCCCATCTATTCACCATTCCCAGCATGACCGCAACCACACCCACCCTGGCAACCAAATACGAACCCAAAACCACCGAAGCCAAGTGGCAAAAATACTGGGAAGAAAACCAAGTCTTCAAAGCTGACCCAAATCACCAGGGTGAACCCTACTGCGTTGTTATCCCCCCACCTAACGTTACTGGGAAGTTGCACATGGGTCATGCCTTCGAGAGTGCCCTGATTGACACCCTCGTGCGTTACCACCGGATGACAGGACGCAATACCCTGTGGCTACCGGGAACTGACCACGCTAGTATTGCTGTACAAACCATTCTCGATAGACAGCTAGAAGCTGAAGGCAAAACCCGCTATGACTTGGGACGGGAAAAGTTTCTTGAACGGGCTTGGGTGTGGAAGGAAGAATCAGGTGGCACCATCGTTAACCAGCTGAGGCGTTTGGGAGTCTCGGTGGATTGGTCGCGGGAACGCTTCACGATGGATGAAGGCTTATCGAAAGCGGTAATTGAAGCCTTTGTCCAACTTTATGATCAGGGACTGATTTATCGGGGCGAATATATGGTCAACTGGTGTCCAGCCTCGGAGTCGGCTGTATCAGATTTGGAAGTGGAAAATAAGGAAGTTGATGGGCATTTGTGGCATTTTCGATATCCCCTGACTGATAGCAATGGTTTTGTGGAAGTAGCTACCACTAGACCAGAAACTATGTTGGGGGATACGGCGGTTGCAGTTAATCCTGATGATGAACGCTACCAGGATTTAATTGGTAAAACTGTAACCTTGCCAATTATGGGACGAGAAATTCCGATTATTGCTGATGAGTTGGTTGATCCAGGGTTTGGCACCGGTTGTGTCAAGGTAACTCCTGCCCATGACCCTAATGACTTTCAAATGGGTCAGCGTCATAGTCTGCCATTCATTAACATCATGAATAAGAATGGCACCTTAAATGAAAAGGCTGGCCCTTTCCAAGGACAAGACCGGTTTGAAGCCCGGAAAAATGTGGTGAAGCAGCTCGAAGCAGAAGAGCTGTTGCTTAAGGTAGAGGACTACAAACATACGGTACCCTATAGCGATCGCGGAAAGGTTCCTGTTGAACCCCTAATCTCAACGCAATGGTTT
>NZ_JAAHGN010000974.1:0-2905 GCF_010672485.1 Moorena sp. SIO2C4
AAAGTTGGGATGCTAATAGGGATCCGTTTAGGAATTCTGGGAACAGGGAACAGGGAGTAGGGAGTAGGGAGTAGGGAGTAGGGAGTAGGGAGTAGGGAGTTTTGTAGGGTGGGCAAGGGGAAATCAATGGGAGCGGTTGGGTTGACGAATCACCTTGCCCACCAGGATTAACTGTGGGTAGCTTGGCTTTTTGGTGGGCAAAAGTCCTAGAGTTTTCAGTACAGCTTATCTGTGATCACCTCTTGCCCACCCTACAGGGTCTTAAAGATTTTTAAGGGAGGTGATCCGCTGTTCCCTGTTCCGGTGATCCGCTGTTCCCTTTGCTATAGCAACCCATTCTAGATTGAGTAAAGTACTAAGCCGAAAATTCCAGCAATCGGGATAATCAACAGCACCTTCACGCGGAACCGCCACATGGCAACTAAGGCTGCGGCAAAGATCACCAGGCTGCCAACATGAAATTCAGCACTCCCAGCTACTACAATAGCAGCGGTAATGATCATGCCAATCACGGCAGGACGAATTCCTGTGAGCGCCGCCTGAATGACTGTAGATTCTTTGATATGTTTCAATAAGTGGGAACAGGTTACCATCAGCAGTCCTGGTGGTAAGAAAATCCCTACTGTTGCTACTATTGCTCCCGAAATCCCTTTCACCACATAACCGATGAAGGCAGCGCTGATCAGAATTGGTCCAGGAGTAATTTGCCCGATTGCGATCGCATTAGCAAATTCTGTCTGAGTCACCCAACCATAAGTATTCACTACCACTTCTTGAATCAGGGGAATGAACACGTAGCCTCCACCAAATAGCATCAGGCTCATTCCGGAAAATGTCACGAATAGTTTCCCGAGGCTGGTTTCCCCCAAAAAGGGTAGGGGAATCAGAGAAAGCAACAGAAAACTCAGGAGGATCACGAAGGTGACTGAGAGCTTCAGCCAGGAAATCCCCTCAATTGACTCCTGAATCGGTTGAGCTTGAGAACTCTCCTGTCCCGACTGCTTAGTGTCACGTAACCAAAACCATCCTAGCAATCCAGAACCCACCACCACTAGCACAGTAATGTAGAATCCTCCTACTACCTTGAGTAGGACTGCCGCTATTAAAGCAATCAGTAGTTCCCGCCAGCCTTTGATCGCTTTTTTGCTCATGCGCCTGGCGGCACTCAAGATAATCGCCGCCACCGCAGGAATAAATCCCGCAAAGGCTTTTTGAAGTGCTGGAATTTCCCCGGCCTGGAGATAAGCAATGGTTAGACCAATTACCAGAATAAAAGAAGGGAGCAACACACCGATGGCACTGACTACAGCCCCATTAGTCCTCCCCAAGCGATAGCCCACATAGGCTACTACATTAGCAGCAACTGGACCAGGTAAAACAGTGGCTAAGGAAATGCTGTCTAGCATATCTTCATGGGTGAGGAGTTTGTTCCGCCGCACCATCCGATTCTCCACCACGGAAATCAGAGCCATGAAACCGCCAAAGGCTGTACTTCCGATCTTGAAAAAGTTCCAGAACAGAAACCAAAGGGATACCGACTCGGAATTTGCCGAGTTTACATGCAGTTTTTTTAACATAGTCAGTTCTTTAAGCCACTACGGTCTGACGTGCTTTAATCTCTTTGAGCAGAGTGGCTTGGCGATCCCGTCGCTTTAAGTCCTCAGGATCCATCGTTTGGCGTGCCTCTGCTTTTAAGCTTTGGTTAATCGCATTAAATTTAGCGATCGCACTGCTGCTGAATTTGATTTCTTTGCCTTTAAGAATTCCAACCCGTTCGTAACCGAGAGCATCAAGTACATCTCCCGCCACCAATTCAAAAATCAGGATTTCCTCATCCGTAGCTTCCTGGAGAAACTTCTTAGTGTTTTGCTTAATTACAGGTTGCGTGACATTACTCCATAGGGAGCTAGAAGTGGCAGCATTCGAGGCTTCCTGGGATTGATGGAAATCCAGAATCTCAGGAGTATAGTGGACGCCAAGAAAATTACACAGATCCTGCAGGGTAGTCTCAGGAGAGCTGATTAGGGTTTCATAACTGATACTGAAAAACCTCTCGGGACTTAGGCGAGAGCGCATCTGGAGTGCTAAACCCTGGGCTTTTGCCCATTCTTGAGCAATATGGTAGAAGTGCTTTTCCCCAACCACTGCCTTTTTAAAAGAAACCGCCACATCTCGACCATCCCGGTACAAATAGATAAATTTAGCGTTTTCCAAGTAAGCGGTAATCTCTGGCAGGTAGTAAACGTTGGCTAAACTTTTGCAACACCATTGCTGTGCTCCCCAAGTTTGTGCCATAATATCGTAAACAGAGGCAAATATCGCCACCAAAGACCGCTCTCGGCAAAGGGAAATGACTTCCTTTGTATCTAAATTCACACCCTCCCAAGGAACGGGATTGAGTTCCACTAAACGACACACATCATTGACTAAGAGGGTAAAGGTGTCCGTTTGACTCAAATCCCCATAGCTAGGTAGTAATGGCATCATCCGCTGCAATATGTGAGGGGAGTGGGGAGCAGCGAGATCACCAATCTGATTCAACATCAGGCGCAATAAATTAGAGCCTGAGCGTTGGGTGCCGATCATAAAAATAGACATAACTTTGAGCTATCCTCATCACTGAATTCCAATTGCTGACCTTGATCACCGATTAAGTAGAAGCAGCCATCAGAAAACGTTGTGGTTGCAATGCACCACAATAAAAGCTTGGTCTTCACCAAACCAACTCTCCCTAGCTGTGAGTGGAGCGGTGTCTAGCTGACTAACCGTAAGCATTCAGCTATTAGCATTCAGCTATCAGCATTCAGCTATCAGCATTCAGATATCAGCATTCAGATATCAGCATTCAGATATCAGCATTCAGATATCAGCATTCAGCTATCAGCATTCAGCTTATGAGCTACGT
>NZ_JAAHGN010000975.1:0-2901 GCF_010672485.1 Moorena sp. SIO2C4
TCCTACTCCCGGATGCGTCACCACGCCATCCGGGAGTAGGTAAGAATGGTAACATCTTTACCAGGGCGTACAACTTCAGCTTTATCAAGGGGTACCAAGTACTCCTGTTCTGGCAGATTTTCTTTGAGATTGTAGAGCAGGACGTGTTCAAAGAACAATACTGGGTTATCATCTCGAATGGCAGATTTAAGCAACCCTTTTCCATTGTAGGGGGTGGAGCAAGCAACGATTTTGAGACCGGGAACTGCCTGAAAGTAGGCTTCTAGACGCTGGGAGTGTTCAGCCCCTAACTGACGTCCGACACCACCAGGGCCTCTAACCACCATCGGGATTTTAAAATTACCACCAGAGGTATAGCGTAACATCCCGGCATTGTTGGAAATTTGGTTGAATGCCAGGAGTAAAAACCCCATATTCATGCCTTCGACAATTGGTCGTAAACCTGTCATTGCTGCACCAACAGCTAGACCAGTAAAGCTATTTTCGGCAATGGGGGTATCCAGAAGCCGCAAGTCACCGTATTTTTTACACAAATCTTTGGTAACTTTGTAGGAACCACCGTAGTGACCGACATCTTCACCGATTACAAATACTGTCTCATCCCGTGCCATTTCTTCGTCTATGGCTTCACGCAGAGCATTAAAGAATAGTGTTTCTGCCATTAATAATTCAATATAGGGGGCTACTGTGATCCTAGCATTGCCAGAGCCCTCGAATGATGATGTACAGGGAAGTTTCCCACAGGTAAGTCGGGCAGATTGATAGGTGCGCTCTTACCATTAAGAATTAAATTCACGCTTTGGCGCGCCCATGCTGTGGAAGCGCTAATCAATAGTCTTGAATGTACTACTTCACCCGATCCTCGAGTTTGCTAATATATTCTCTATTATGATAGGATGCTTACTTTGAAATTCCGCTAAATTGGGGAAGAAGTCAAGGGATAGAATAGATTCAGCACTTCGGGGCATCCCTTACCATAACTGCAACCGTCAGAGGTCTAGGGTGACTACGCTTCGGAAAACCGAACCACTGGCTATATACAATTTTAATCAAAATATCATCTATATATATAGTAGTTGAAATTCATTGAACGAGTTGACAGCATTCATCTTGAGGAGAATAAAGGACGCATGGGCAAGGTAGTCGGCATTGACCTGGGTACAACAAACTCCGTGGTGGCTGTCATCGAAGGCGGTAAGCCGGTGGTAATTGCTAATGCGGAAGGTATGCGCACAACTCCCTCAATGGTTGGCTTTAGTAAGGATGGGGAAAGGGTTGTAGGACAATTAGCACGCCGCCAAGCTGTGCTTAATCCCCAAAATACCTTCTATGGGGTGAAGCGGTATATTGGACGTAAGTATGCTGAACTGAATCCAGAGTCAAAGCGGGTTGCCTATACCATTCGCCGGGATGAAAGTGGTAATGTGAGAATTAAGTGCCCCCGGTTGAAAAAAGACTTCGCCCCAGAGGAAATTTCTGCAATGATTCTGCGGAAGTTGGCGGATGAGGCCAGCCGCTACCTGGGAGAGGAGGTAACAGGAACAGTAATAACAGTCCCGGCTTACTTTAATGATTCTCAACGGCAAGCCACACGAGATGCTGGACGAATTGCTGGGTTAGAGGTTCTGCGGATTCTTAATGAACCAACAGCAGCGTCTTTGGCTTATGGCTTGGATCTTGAGGCCAGCCAAACTATCCTGGTATTTGATTTGGGCGGGGGTACCTTTGATGTCTCGATCCTAGAGGTGGGGGATGGGGTGTGTGAAGTGCTATCAACCAGTGGTGATACTCAACTGGGGGGCAATGATTTTGATCGAAAAATTGTTGACTGGTTGGCAGAGCAATTTTTGAAATCAGAGGGAATTGATCTGCGACGCGATCGCCAAGCCCTACAACGGCTGACTGAAGCTGCAGAAAAAGCTAAGATCGAGCTGTCTGGGGTGGGTGTAACTGAGATTAATTTGCCCTTTATTACAGCTACAGAAGATGGTCCAAAACACCTAGAAACTAGGCTGAAGCGCTCTCAGTTTGAAGAGCTATGTGTGGATCTAGTTAGTCGTTTGCGCAGACCCCTAAAACGAGCTTTCAAAGATGCTGGCTTAACTCCTATGGACATTGATGAAGTGATCTTGGTAGGAGGGGGAACCCGCACCCCGATGGTACAACAATTGGTGCGCAGCTTAATCGATCGGGAACCAAATCAGAATGTTAATCCTGATGAGGTAGTGGCAGTAGGAGCTGCAATTCAAGGAGGAATTCTTAACAGTGAAGTCAAAGATATCCTATTGCTGGATGTAACTCCGTTGTCCTTGGGTTTGGAAACTATTGGTGGGGTGATGAAAAAGTTAATCCCCCGCAACACGACTATCCCAGTCCGGCGGTCTGATATTTTTTCCACCTCCCAAAATAATCAGACTTTGGTGGAAATTCATGTCCTGCAAGGGGAACGGGATATGGCAACAGATAATAAGTCTTTGGGTCGGTTTAAGTTGACTGGTATTCCCCCAGCACCACGGGGAGTGCCCCAAATTCAGGTGGCTTTCGATATTGATGCTAATGGAATTTTGCAGGTATTGGCACTGGATAAAACTACTGGTCGAGAACAAAGCATTACCATTCAAGGGGCTTCTACCCTGAGTGAAGCGGAAGTCAACAAAATGATTCGTGAGGCAGAAGAATACGCTGAGGTTGACCGGGAACGAAGGGAACGAGTAGAAAAGCGCAATCGGGCAGAAAGTTTGGCTAATGAAGCGGAACGGCAACTGAGGGAGGTAGCCCTAGATTTTGGGAGACAGTTTGCTAGTGGTTATCGGCGTCAGATTGAAGGCTTAATTCAGGAGATGCGTCAATCCGTTGCCCAAAATGATGACCGGGCTATTGATCGCACTCAAGGTGATCTAC
>NZ_JAAHGN010000976.1:0-2897 GCF_010672485.1 Moorena sp. SIO2C4
TGCAATTTCCCCTGGTTGACTGACTTTAGATCATGGCGTAGGTTGGGTTGAGGCAACGAAACCCAACAAAGCGTGAGGCTTTTGTGGGGTTACGCTATCGCTAACCGCTCCCTACAGCACTAGCTTGCCTATTGCTAGCATGCCTATTGCCTTTTGCCTTATGACCTTGACTTATGCGCCGTTTTTTGATAGTATTAATTCCTGGAAAAATTGTTCCCTAAAATTAAATTAAGGATTAAACAAAATTATCCCACAAATTATTCCACAAATTTACTCAATTGTCCTGACATATCTCAGTTACTAAGAATAAATAATTGGTACCTAACGCCTAACTAATAAGCGTTGGTTTTACTAGTTTTTTTGACTTGCTTTAGTAAATAATTTATTTCAATCGGTGCTCGCTATAGCGCTAGGCGCAAGTAAGAAGTAAGAAGTAAGAAGTCAGAAGTAAGCTATGACTAAGTTTCGGAGTTTAGGAATGTTAAACATCTGAATGCGTAGTGCTATATAAGTTATTAATTAACTAGTAAGCATTCAGCCGTCAGCGGTCAGCCGTGAGCTAAAAGCTCACGCTACTTGAGGTGCGGTCAGCCGTGAGCTAAAAGCTCACGCTGCGCGAACAGCTTTCCATAACTCAGATTAAACTAATGCTTACCGGTTTTATTCAAAAGCTGTTCCCTTTGCTTACCCTATGCCCATAAGCACCTCAAGTAGCCTGTCCATAGCCCATAAGCTGATAACTGATAGCTGATAGCTGATAGCTGATAGCTGAATGCTTACATTAACTAATTTCATAAAAGCCAATTAACGACTATATGATTATCTAGTTATTAATGATAAAGGGTAGGATGGGGATTAGATTGTTTAAGAAAACTATGTTTAGGATTAAACAAAATTATCCCACCAATTTTCTAAATTATCCTGAAAGCTCTCAGTTAATAAGAATAAATAATTGGGGTCTAACTACTAATAGTTTAGTTTACTAGTTTGTTTTACTGGTTTGTTTAGGAAATCATCTAAAAAATAAAATTGGCAACCCGCGCTAATTAAAAAGCGTCCGTAGTCAGGCGCGAAATTTAAAGAAGGTGGGTTACGGCGCGGATACAAACTGATTGGTAATCCCTCAAAATCCTTGCCCAGCCTAACCCACCCTACGAACTAAAATTAAATACTAGATAGTAATAACTATCTAGTATTTAATTTTAGGAGTGGGCTTCGATGGTCCTGTTGATCTCAGTCTCTCCCCACACCACTTTTCATTAGTTGTGATGTCAACAGCAGGAAAGTGATTAAGGGGGAGATTGTGTGTCTATGGTTTTAGGGAGTCGGGAGTCGGGAGTCGGGAGTCGGGTAAGCTATGAGGTATGAGGTATGAGGTATGAGCTATCAGCGTGTCGCGTATCAGCGTGTCGCGTATCAGCTTTTGAATAAAATGAAACAGGGAAGATGCCTGTTCTACACTTGAGGCCACAGGCAAGATGCCTGTTCTACACTTGAGGAAACAGGGAAGATGCCTGTTCTACACTTGAGGCCACAGGCAAGATGCCTGTTCTACACTTGAGGCCACAGGCAAGATGCCTGTTCTACACTTGAGGCCACAGGCAAGATGCCTGTTCTACACTTGAGGCCACAGGCAAGAGGCCTGTTCTACACTTGAGGAAACAGGGAAGATGCCTGTTCTACACTTGAGGCCACAGGCAAGAGGCCTGTTCTACACTTGAGGAAACAGGGAAGATGCCTGTTCTACAGTTGAGGCCACAGGCAAGATGCCTGTTCTACAGTTGAGGCCACAGGCAAGATGCCTGTTCTACAGTTGAGGCCACAGGCAAGATGCCTGTTCTACAGTTGAGGCCACAGGCAAGATGCCTGTTCTACACTTGCCACTCTTGTCCCCCCTGCTCCCAATTCCCGATTCTAAATTCTACTTGGTGGTGCGTTACGGGGCGGACTATCCCAACGCTGGCTACGAGGTTGAAAATCAGGGCAAGCCCGCCCCTAACGCACCCTACGCACTAAATTCCCGATTCTAAATTCGCGCATTCTAAATTCTAAATTCCCGACTCCCTGCTCCCTATTCCCTAAAGCTCAAGATGCTATGCTCAAACTATCAGGTTCAACAGAGGATCATGTACCACACTGACCCACCCCGTCCTCCCAGGGAAACTATGCCCACTATGTATGATCTACCTAGTGAAGACCCAGAGGAGCCTGGTTTGCCTGACGAATTTCATGACTTCCAACCCCAACTATTGCGAGAAACCTGCCAACCTCCCAACTACCCTAGGGAGGAAATGTTCATTGGTACAGACCTGAATTTATATTACGATAGCCGTAATTCGTTATGGCACAAGCGACCGGATTGGTTTCTGGTATTGGGTGTGACTCCCGCTCAACAACAACTAGACCTGCGCTGGAGTTATGTGGTTTGGCAGGAAGGAATAGCCCCATTTTTAGTGGTGGAACTCCTATCACCAGGTACCGAAGCCGAAGATTTAGGACAAACCCTAAGGTCTGCGAACAAGCCACCTACTAAATGGCAAGCTTATGAGCAGTACATGCGGATTCCTTATTATGTGGTTTTTGACCGTTATGACAACCAGTTCCGGGTGTTTCAATTAATGCCCATACAGTATCAGGCGGTAGAACTTTCTGAACCGAAATTTTGGTTTCCAAGGCTGGAATTAGGGTTAGGAGTTTGGCAGGGGAAATATCAAGAAACAGAAGGGTTGTGGCTGCGTTGGTATGATGAAGCTGGTAATTGGATTCCAACTTCAGCAGAACGGGCTGAACAGGAACACCAACGGGCTGAACGATTGGCAGAACGATTGCGTAGCCTTGGGGTCAATCCTGATGATTTGTAATGTAGGGAGTAGGGAACAGCGGATCTGGGAACAGGA
>NZ_JAAHGN010000977.1:0-2896 GCF_010672485.1 Moorena sp. SIO2C4
TGTACTGACAAGCTAGTTAGTACCTATTTAAGGGGAATTTCCGTTGGAGAAGCTGTGTGCTCAGGCTTATGTCCGCACCTTCAAAGCCCAGTGGCAAGCACAACAGTTGCTGATCTGACTCCCCATCTCCCCACACTTAAAAAACTTACAACACTTAACACACTTAACACACTTGAAACACTTACAACACCTCGTTCTCTTTCCCTGTTCCCTGCTAGATATTACAAATATTGTTCCACTAAGGCAAGAATCTTATCTTCTTGAAACCCTTGGGCTAACTCTTTGAGGTTGTTAGCAAAAGCCATATATTTGTGATCCAGTTCTTCCAGGTAGATAGCTCGCTCCCGAATTTTTTTCATACTGCCCAACATCGCCAACTCATACAGCACTTCCATCTCTTCTAGTGGCGGAATCACTAGTTCAGTTGGCTCCACTGAACCGTTTTCAGGGTTTATCTTTGAAACCTGATCATTCTGTTCGTAAACCCACTCCAGATGTAAATACTTTCCTAACAAGCTCAATAACTTTGGTTCATCTACGGGTTTGGACAAAAAGGCATCACAACCAGCAATTTGACTCTTTTTCTGATCCATATCCAGTACACTAGCAGAGATAGCAATAATTGGCACTTCCCTAATCTCTGGGATTTGGCGAATTTCCTTAATGGCTTCAAACCCACTTTTAACCGGCATAACTAAATCGCTCAAAATCAGATCCGGTTGGATTTGTTGAGCCAAGTCAACTTCCTGCTCACCATCTTCACCAGTGACCACCTCAAATCCCAAGGGTGCAAGCATATTCTCAAGAACTAAGCGGTTTTCGAGTTTGTCATCTACCACCAATAGCCTACGTTTTTTACCTCGATATCCTATAATTTTATCTGGTATTTCAGCTTTAGTTTCCCCACTGATCGCTGCCAGATTAAAACTAACTTCAAACCAGAATTTTGACCCTTTACCCAATTCACTGGTGACCTTGAGTTCACCACCCATCAATTCTACTAATTGTTTAGTGATAGCTAATCCTAAACCTGTGCCCTCAGAGCGGCGTTGAGTATCACCCACTTGTTCAAAAGGTAGGAATATTTTATGTAACTGCTGGGGATTCATACCTACCCCAGTGTCAATAATATCAAAACAAATAGTAGAAGTATTAACTTGATACTCCTTAACCCTCACCCCCAAGGTTACTTGACCTTGCTCGGTAAATTTAATGGCGTTTCCTAACAAGTTTAGTAATACTTGTCGAAGTCGTTTTTCATCAGCTATAATTCCAATAGGTAAGTTAGATTCAGTTTGGTATTTGAACAAAATATCTTTCTCCAACGCCCGCATTTTTATCACTCCCACAACACTGTCGAGGAAGTTAGCAAAATGGATATCATCGGGGTAGAGTTCCATTTTACGGGCTTCGATTTTGGATAGGTCTAAGATGTCGTTGATTAGGGTCAACAAATGAATCCCGCTTTTGTGGATAATTTCTAAACCATCAGTTTGGCGGAAACTGAGATTATGTTCTCGCTTAAGAATTTGAGCATAGCCAAGAATGCCGTTGAGGGGGGTGCGCAATTCATGACTCATATTCGAGAGAAATTCGCTTTTAGCCTGGTTGGCAACTTCTGCTTTGTCTTTCGCCTCTGCGATTTCCGCCGTGCGTGCTTCCACCCGTTGCTCTAAGGTTTCAAAGGATTCTTTAAGTTGCCGTGCCATTTGGTTAAAGGATTCACTCAATTCCCCGACTTCATCGGAGCGCTTAATAGTTAAAGTTTTATTCCATTTCCCTTTAGCAATGTCTTTAGCAGCCCTATTGAGATGTAAAATCGGTTTTATTACCCACCGTGCTGTAAAAATGCCAATGATTGTTGCTATAATTAGAGCGTAAATACACAACAGTATGGAGAGCCTGGTATTGGCGTTAATTTCCGCCATAAAATCTGACTCTGGGATGACAACTACCACTAGCCAATCCAAACCGCGCTGGTTATTCAGAGGAGTAATTTGGACAAATTGACGTTCTCCATCAAGCTTAAAGTTAAACTGCTGTGCTGCTTCAATTTTGGAAAGATTGCCAAGGTTTTCAAGCAAATACTGTGCTGTAATTTGGGTTAATGGGTTTTGACTGTCTGTGGCCTTCAATCGTTTAGGTGGATTGTCTTGATGGCTGAGTACAAATGGTTGTTCAGATGTTGAACTAGCAATTAACTCTCCTGACGGTTCTAAAAGAAAAACTTGACCAGAAGGACTGATGGTGAGTCCCCGCAGGAAATCACTAATCAGGCTAAGAATAAGATCAACAGCTATAACACCACGAAAATTTCCTGTCTCGTCTTGAACAGGGGCAGACAAAGTGATTCCGAGTTTACCATCATCAGAAAAGTTGTAAATTTTGCTCCATCTGGGTAATGGTGACTCTACCGCACTGATATACCAGGGCCTTTTGCGCGGATAGAAGGGTTTGGAGACCAACAACTGAGTCCGCTGACCTTGGTCGTCTAAAGCATAGGTATTGCGCATCGGAAAATCTCCGAAGTCCTTAACAACGAATTTTCCATCTGGTTCCCGTCTGGCAAAGGCATATTCTAGCTGTTCTGGATTGCCTTCAATATAAATGGAACGAACAGACTTACATAGTTTTAATTGTTTCCAGAAGTGACGTTCTAAAACAGTAAGATTGTTAAAACTTAATTGGTTTAGCTGCCAAGCATTAATATTACTTTGAGCAAGAATATAAGGGTGATTTAAGTAATGCTTGAGATGCTCTTGGACGCGGTTAGTAATTTCGCTCTGTAACTGGAGTGCAAGTTTATTAACCGCTTTCTCGCCATTTCTAAAGGAAAGATATCCCACTAATCCAACCGCTGTGAAGATCTGCAATACAAAAGGGACAATCAGGACAA
>NZ_JAAHGN010000978.1:0-2894 GCF_010672485.1 Moorena sp. SIO2C4
TCACACCGAAACCTAGATCTATAATATCTAAACTCTTATGGAGAATTGTTCTCTACCTTTCCTGGTTCCGACCTGGTTTGGCAAGACAGCTCGTTGAAGTAAGAATCCCCGTCCTTATAGGACGGGGAGTGTCAACATGTTTGAAGTCATTATCGCAGTACTTATTGTTCTGTTGGGTTCAGCCATCTGTGCTATGGCAGAAACGGCTTTGTTTTCAGTGCCTATCGTTAAAGTCCGACAGTTAGCGCAGTCAAACAAGCCTACACCGTTAGCACTACTGGCGATTCGCAAAAACATGAACCGGCCCATAGCTACCATTGTTATTCTCAACAACACCTTCAACATTGTTGGCAGCATCGTAATTGGTTCCCTTGCTGCTAGGGTCTTAGGAGAGGCTTGGTTGGGGGTTTTTTCAGGTCTATTTACCTTTCTCATTATTGTATTTGGGGAAATTGTCCCGAAAACCCTTGGTCAGATCTACGCCCAAAACATCGCCCTACTCGTGGCTCTACCAGTTCGGTTCTTAACCGTTGTGTTTACCCCTCTGGTGTGGTTGATGGAAAAAATTACTGCTCCGTTTACTAAAGGTCAAAAACTTCCTACCACCAATGAGGCGGAAATCCGGTTTTTAGCGAAGGTTGGGTATCAAGAAGGGGTGATTGAAGATGATGAAGCAGAAATGATCCAACGAGTATTTCAGTTAAATGATTTGACTGCATCTGATTTAATGACGCCGCGAATCCTAACCACCTATTTACATGGTAATACCACTTTGGCTGACGCTAAACCAAGCATTATTGCTTCGCCTCACACCCGGATGCCTGTGGTTGAAGACTCTATTGATAAAGTTATTGGAATTGCTCTCAAAGATGAGTTACTCACAGCAATCATTGAAGAAAAACATAACCAACCCCTTGCTTCTCTGATTCGTCAAGTCCGCTTTGTCCCTGAAACTGTTCGGGCTGATAAGCTACTGAAAACCTTTCAGCAAACCCGTGAACATCTGATGGTTGTACTGGATGAATATGGGGGTGTTTCTGGTGTAGTCACCCTGGAGGATGTACTGGAGGTGCTAACCGGTGAAATTGTTGATGAGACCGATCGAAACATTGATCTACAAGCAATTGCTCGTAAACGGCGAGAAAAAATGTTGCAATCTTATGGTCTTGATCAGGATTAGTTTTCGGAAAAGAATAAAGAGATAATTTTTATTTGAGATGTAAACAGATGATTGATAAAAAAAGCGATGCATTGCTGCTATCCTTTTCCTGTTCCCAGATCCGCTGTTCCCAGATCCGCTGTTCCCAGATCCGCTGTTCCCAGATCCGCTGTTCCCTTTAAACCAAGCTATATAAATTAAAAAACTAGATTTTTTGACATATTTGATAAGCTTTTTCTTCTGATTCTTCAAGAATTTGAAGTTGTGAGTATAGCTTTTCAATTGTCTCTTGATCGGGACTTTCTAGCGTCAAATTAAAAACTATACTATTGAATTTATTTTGGGCTGTTTTGACAACTTCTTCAGCTTTCCTACAAGATGGATTTCTGAATAGTTGATCAAGTTGAGGAAAACACCCACTTAAGCAAAACGTTAGTATAAAGATTATTATTCTCTTAGCTTGGGCAATAGTAGCAAATTTCATCAGACAAGGGTGTACCTTAAGTTAAGTCTAATACCCACTACTTAAGGAAATCTAGAGTTTCAGGAAATTTCATCAAAACCTTGGCCGTGGGCCACCCTTCGCGAATGAACGATTCCACAACTCAAGTACCTAGGATTTCAAGTCTTTTCTAGAGCATCACTTCAGTCAACAGAGTCTTCTGTTGGTTACTAATATACAGATCCACTATACAGATCCATGCTTGTGCGCCTTTACTGAGTGATCAGTATCGACCTCAGTTTTTAGTTATCTTCCCACTGGCACAAGCTTGAGATCATCTCTGCCATTAAGCGATCGCTTATGTCAATTTGCTCTAAATCCCCTTGACCAATTCCACATCACCTTGAATTATTACGAATCTGGATTTCTGTCCGATCGGATAGCCTTTAGGACACTATTTTTGGGCTTATCCGGTGAAATTGAGGCAAAAATAAGCCAAAAGGGCAATATACTCTATATCGGACAGGTAATATCCCACAGGTATTTAGCCCATTGGTATCAGCCATTTGGCTGATTTTTGCTATGAGGGGTCACACCCCTCACCATTTGTGATAAATTTTAATTAGTAGATGCACCCTGATGATCGAGAGAGTCAAAAACGTGGCTCTCTTTTTTTTTGGGCATAGGGATTGCCTCAGACGAGGAGCGTTTTCCCCAATCACTTGCCCCAAGCCAGCTGATCAAGCTGATCAAATAGACATTTTTAATGCTTTAATATCATGATTGAGAACTATTGCGAAATATATTTACCTGACAGGACGACTATTGAACTGTAGCGCTATATATTAAAGGATTGGGCTAATCTAATAGAAAACTTAATTAGAGGGATTTCCAGTAACCGACAACCACCAGGGTGAACCATTGGGTTCAGGATCAGTACCCCGAAAGCGAGTAATAACCAACAGCATTCCCCAGAGTGCGATCGCGCATCGCCAGTGGGATAAATGCGATGCTCTCGAAGAGCCGCTACGGGAACACACTCTGGGGAATATCAACACTACGTGACATCTCCCGACGCTGCCCTAACGGGACAGGGCGGGCTTCTTACCAACTCCAGCTACTGCTTTTGGATACAAGGCCGTAGGCCACGCTACGCGAACGATAAGCTTTATTAACGACACGGTCAGAAGTTACCCCAGCGAGCAATCCCTCGCTGGGGCAGCCTTTATGGTTAGTCGGCTATGGGTAAAGGGTTAAAACTTTATGATTAAGGCAAGAGACGAAACCTTAGAT
>NZ_JAAHGN010000979.1:0-2892 GCF_010672485.1 Moorena sp. SIO2C4
GGCTTCTTACCAACACCACCTAACGGTTCGGTTGCTCGGTAAGCTTTACTACTGGCGGGATGCCCCACCGCCAAATACAGAATATTTTTAGCCGCATTTACATCTCTATCCGCTTTGTAGCCACAATGAGGGCAAGAATGTATGCGATCTTTTAGTTTTTTAGGAACTTTTTGGCCACAGTTAGAGCAGTTTTGACTAGTGTTCCGAGGGTTCACTGCTTTTGTTACCAACCCAGCATTTTCGGCTTTAGTTGATAGTATTGACAGGAACTGACCCCACCCAGCGTCTAAAACTGATTTAGCTAATCTAGTTTTGGCCAAACCTTTTATATTGAGTTTTTCGTGAGCTACTAAATCGTGAGTATCTAATAGCTTTTTTACAGTCTTAAAGTGAAAATCTTTTCTAGTGTCAGCTACCTTTTTGTGAGCTTTTCCTAGTTTCGATACAGCCTTTTTCCTATTGTTACTTCCTTTCTTGGAGCGGCTAACTGCTTTTTGAATTTTCTTCAATCGCTTCTGGGCTTTACGATAATATTGAGGAATTGGTACCTCGGAACCATCAGATTTGATCAAGAAGGTTTTGAGACCCATGTCAATCCCGACCGGATTTTTGACTTCTTCGATCGCAATCACATTAGGGACAGTGTCGTCTTGAATGGACAGTGTCACATAGTAACCATCCGCTTTTCGAGTTACTGTGGCCGTTTTGATTTTAAAACCGGTGGGGATTGGTCTATGGTAGATCATCTTGACCCAACCAAACTTAGGAAGATTTAATCTATTTCCATTTATAGGACTCTTGGAGAAGGCCGAAAATGTTAGGGATCTAAAACGCTCCTTACTTTTGAATCTAGGTCTTCCGCTTCGTTTCCCATTGGAATCCCCTTTTAAGAATCGCTTAAAAGTTAGATCTACGCGCTTCACACAATCCTGCAACACATTGGCGTGGATAGCCTTATACCAAGGTCTATCTTTCTTTAATTGAGGTAAAGTTCTCTTTTGTGAATAATAATCAGGATTGTCTCTTAGTTCTGGCAAATGACAAACAAGAAGACAGGAGTTTATAGAGCATCTATTTTGCTCGTACCAGGCAAATCTGTCAGCCAAAAGATAGTTATATTGATGACGTAGCATATCAAGCCATCTTTCCATTTCTGATGTTTGTGACTTGGTTAGCCTAAGCTTGAATTGATACGCTAGTCTCATTTGCCATTCTCTTGTTTCCGACCTATTATTAATATAACATATGTTGCAACAAGCTGTTGCAACAAGCGTCAATACGAAAATTAAAGATCAGAGATTCGTAGTCAGGCTAACAAGTTTTGAAAAAGAGCAGTTACAACAAGAAGCAGATTGGCCGTAGGCCACGCTACGCGAACGTAGAGGGTGTACATGCTCCGAGTTACTTAGAAGCTTTATAGCTCGTCTTCGGGTCCCGTGCATACTCTGTGTAAAATTCCTCCCACACTCATCCTTGCGGATTGAGGTGTGGGGCTCCTTTTACCGGAAGCTGATATTGATAACCCTCTTCTCGACTCAGGGTATGAAATTGCTCCACAAACTCCCCAGCTTGGTCTGGAGTGGTTTGTGCTACTGCTGGAGCAACTCCCAGATTTTCTGGGGCTAGGCTCGGTGAGAGCAGGCACAGTAAAGTAGCACTAGCTAGCTTGAGACATAATACAGAAATAGTAGAGTAATTACTCATAGACACACCGGTGACTTGACAGTTGATTACTATATATATCTGTAATTGGTGGCACTTTTATGCGAATTATACTAAATAATTTCTCAATATCAAGCAACTTGCTCTGATATGATGTCAAGATAATTAACCTTAACAAAAATCTTCCCACACCTCCCCCCACTTCCCACACCCGTGATGACAACCCCACAAGCTATTGACTGGAATTCCTTAGCCTCGGAACTTACCGGAATAGAAATTATTAATGATCCGACCCAAGTTGCTAAATTATCCCTAGACTACTACCACTTCAGTCCGGTACTGGACTCCCAGCTTAAGGATAAACGAGGGAATATGGTAGTTCGTCCGACTACGGTGGCGGAAGTCCTGGAAATAGCTAGGGTTTGCGTTAAGTACAAAGCTCCCCTCACCGTAAGAGGCTCAGGCACTGGTAATTATGGTCAGTGTATCCCCCTCAATGGTGGTCTGATTCTCGATACTACCCGCATGAATCAGATTAACTGGATAAAACCGGGTTTAGCCTCTGTTCAGCCAGGGGTCAAGCTAGCCGCCTTTGACAAAGAAGCTCATAAAATTGGCTGGGAATTGCGCATGGCTCCCTCTACCTATCGCACTGCTACGATTGGTGGGTTTATTGGTGGTGGGAGTGGCGGCATTGGTTCCATTACTTATGGAGTATTACGCGATCGCGGAAATATTAATGCTCTGCAAGTGGTCACCCTCGAAGACCAGCCCCGTGTAATCGAATTACGGTCAGATCAGGTACAGAAGGTGAATCACGCCTATGGCACCAATGGCATTATCACTGAATTAGAAATACCCCTAGGGCCAGTCTATCCTTGGGCTGAAGTCATTGTAGTCTTTGATGACTTTATGAATGCTGCTAGATTTGGTCAAGCCTTAGGTGATGCCGATGGCTTGATTAAAAAACTGATTAGCATTCACGCTTGGCCAATTCCATCCTACTTTGCCGCTCTCAACAACTACCTTCCGGAAGCTAAGCACTGTGCCTTGCTGATGATAGCGGAATCTTCCCTAGAGCCATTCCAGGATTTAGTTCGGGGGTATGGTGGAGAGGTCACTTACCAGAAGACTGCCCTAGAAGCCAGTAAGGGAGTCAGCCTAGCAGAGTTCACCTGGAATCATACCACCTTACACGCTCGTAGTGTTGATCCCAACCTCACCTATTTA
>NZ_JAAHGN010000098.1:0-11977 GCF_010672485.1 Moorena sp. SIO2C4
TGGCTGATAACTGATAGCTGATGGCTGTTCGCGAAGCGTGCGCGTAGCGCATTGGCTGATAGCTGATGGCTGATAGCTGATGGCTGAGCTATGCTGGAGGCAAGTGTTTAATGACCCTCTTGATTAGCTGGATGAATTGGATATTTTCAGGACCTTTAAAGGTAGAAAAAGTCACCGTTGCGATCGCGGATTTACCTACGTCATTGCGAGGCACAAAACTTGTACAACTATCCGATTTACATTATGATCGACAGCAGTTACGAGAAAATATCTTAGCTGACGCTATTGAAGCCGCTAATCAAGCTGAACCTGATCTAGTCGTGTTAACTGGCGACTACGTAACCAATAGCCCGACTCCTATTTATCTACTAGCGCGGCGATTGAAGTACCTGGAAAGTCGCCATGGAATCTATGCTATACTGGGTAACCATGATTTAGCCTGGCGTCATTCAAAAGCAACAATTACTCAGGCTCTAACTAAGATTGGTGTGAAGGTGTTGTGGAATGCGATCGCTTATCCGTTTGGAGCACAATTACCTCTAGTAGGACTTGCTGATTTTTGGTCTGGTGATTTCAATCCTGGTCCAGTGCTCAATCAAATTGACCCCAAAACACCCCGGATTGTCTTATCCCACAACCCTGATACTGCGGAGATATTACAGCGTTGGCGAGTGGATTTGCAGTTGTCTGGTCATACCCATGGTGGTCAGATTGTGATTCCAGGAATCGGACCTGCGCCAGCATTGTTGAAAACCCTCCGGAAGTATATTCCTAAATCTGTGCAGCCCTGGATACCGTATTTGAAAGTATGTTCAAAAGTAACTAAGCACTGGGAATGGTCTGAGGGTTTACATTCGATCGGTAGAAACCAGTTGTATACTAATCGTGGTTTAGGAACTTATTGGCCAGGTCGTCTATTTTGTCCACCAGAAGTGACAGTAATTACATTGAATTAAGAATGTAGAATTAAGAATGTAGAATTAAGAATGGGGAATTAAGAATGGGGAATTAAGAATGTAGAATTAAGAATGTAGAATTAAGAATGGGGAATTAAGAATGTAGAATTAAGAATGGGGAATTAAGAATGGGGAATTAAGAATGTAGAATTAAGAATGGGGAATTAAGAATGGGGAATTAAGAATGTAGAATTAAGAATGTAGAATTAAGAATGGGGAATTAAGAATGGGGAATTAAAAATTAAGAATTAAGAATGTAGAATTAAGAATGTAGAATTAAGAAGGCAGAAGCCAGAAGCCAGAAGCCAGAAGCCAGAAGCCAGAAGCCAGAAGCCAGAAGCCAGGGGAGCATCTCATTTTGGAAACAATATTACCCAAAGCAACTATATTTCAAGGGTTTCAGCCCCCTAACAAGAGCTAACGTGCCAAATTGGGATGCTCCCGAAGCCAGAAGCCAGAAGCCAGAAGGTAGCATGTATAATTCTAAATTCTAAATTCTAAATTCTAAATTATTAATTCTAAATTCCCAATTCTAAATTCTAAATTCTAAATTCTATAATTACGTTAGTAAATAGCCAGTTTTTTGTTCAATGTAGTCTATTATCTTATGATAAATTTCTGGATATTTTTGTTCGCTAATAATGATGGGCATGGAACTGTCAGGTAACCAAAAGGTTAATCTATGATTTGGGTAGTGACAAAAACTACTGATTTTGTTGAGGTCAAGGATATAATCATGACGCTCGTAACTGAATGTAATCCAAAAACCTGAAGGTGATCGTGCTGATAACTTTTGAATGTAGTTGACCACTCGTTGATAACCGTCTGGGTCACTTTGACGGTTGATAATAATGGGAATAGTACTATCGGGTAACCAGAAGGTTATTTTTCCGTTGGGTCCATGGGTGAATGTACTAAGCCGATCCAGATCAATGACATATTCTCGATGATCGTAATTAACTTTTATCCAGTAACTCACAAAACCTCCTTATTGACATAATGGGTTGGTAATACTAGCAATTACCAATTCGAACGAGTCCAGTTAATCACTTTAGCAAAGGGAACAGGAAACAAAAATTATCACAATTCCTATACGGATTGCTCTTCTTATTCAGATTACTGGTTACTTCTTGTTAATTAACACTTGTTACTTGTTACTGGGAGCATTTCACCTTTGTAATTATGTACATATATCCCCCCTAACCCCCCTTAATCAAGGGGGGAATTAGATTCAAAAGTCCCCCTTATTAAGGGGGATTTAGGGGGATCTGAATCAGGGATTAACAAAACTGACATGCTCCATTTGTTACTTGTTACTTGACTTTCAACCAATAAGGATAAATAGTTAACCAGGATAGGAAAAATGTAGAATGTAGAATGTAGAATTAAGAATGTAGAATTAAGAATGTAGAATTAAGAATGTAGAATTAAGAATCCAATTCTAAATTCGCGCATTCTTAATTCTTAATTCTATTAAGATCATCCCTGAATTGAGCGAAAGTTGGAAGCCCCAACCTACTTCGTGTCGGTTGGGGTACTTCACTGTTACCTAGCTGCTGATCAAGCTAAGTCATATTTCAGGGGTTTATTCCTCAGAGCCGGATAATTTCTGTGGAATCATGTTTTGATGGAGGGTAATTATCCGGCATGATGTCATTGATCCCCTAATCTGCGACATATGTGACATCTGTTGCCCTATTTACCCTGATCAATACCGAAAGAACTTGCGTCACATACTTAGCAGCCTACTTGGGCAATGGATTGCTGGTTTTCGCTAGTACTGCCGTTAGTACTAGACTGTTTAACCTGTGCTTTGTCAAGGGTAGCTTGCACAAATCCCACAAACAATGGATGGGGATGACTAGGACGGGAGCTAAATTCTGGGTGGAACTGAGTGGCAATAAAGAAGGGGTGTTCTTTCAATTCAATTATTTCCACTAGGCGACCATCGGGAGAAGTCCCACTAATCACAAAACCTGTTTCTAGAAATAGGTTGCGATAAGCATTATTAAATTCATAGCGGTGGCGGTGGCGCTCATAAATAACTTCTTCTTGGTAGAGGGAAGATGCTAGAGTATCAGGTGCTATACGGCATGGGTATAGCCCTAAACGCATGGTACCGCCTAAATCCACTACATCTTGTTGTTCTGGCAATAGATGAATGACGGGATTCTTGGTATCAGTGAAAAACTCGGCACTATGGGCATCTTCTAAGAGGGCTACGTGCTGTGCCCATTCAACTACAGAACACTGCATCCCTAAACATAAGCCCAGCAAGGGAATCTGATTTTCCCTAGCATACCGAATGGCCTGAATTTTGCCATCTACTCCCCTAATCCCAAAGCCTCCAGGAATAAGGATACCGTTAAAACCGTTTAGGAAGGGTTCAGGACCGTCAGCTTCCACATCCTCAGCACTAACCCAGTGTATTTTGAGTTTGGTATCCTTTGCGATCGCAGCATGCTCCAAGGCTTCCACAACGGATAGATAGGCATCGGTTAGTTTGATATACTTACCAACAATGGCAATTTCAAGGTGGTGAGTGGGATTATGCAAACGCTCAACTAACCGCTGCCAATGGGTTAAATCTGGTTCCCGTTGCTCCATCTGGAATAACTCTAGGGTTTGCTGGGCTAGTCCTTCTTTTTCTAGCATTAGGGGGACTTCGTAGATACTGCTGGCGTCCTGTGCAGAAATAACTGACTCTACTGGTACATCACAGAATGCTGATATTTTATCTTTTAATCCGCTTGGGAAAGCGCGATCGCATCGGCAAATTAAAATATCCGGTTGAATCCCAATGGCACGCAATTCCTTGACGGAGTGCTGGGTTGGCTTAGTTTTTATTTCTCCAGCCGCAGGAATCCAAGGTAATAGGGTGACGTGCATATAAAGGACGTGATTGCGCCCGACATCCTTACGGAATTGACGAATTGCTTCCAAAAACGGTAGGGATTCAATATCCCCCAATGTGCCACCAATTTCTGTAATCACTACATCAGGATTGGAATTTTGGGCAACTCGATGAATGCGCTGTTTTATTTCATTGGTAATGTGGGGAATCACCTGCACTGTTCCCCCCTGGTAGTCACCGCGACGTTCTTTATTGATTACGGCTTGATAAATCGAGCCAGTTGTGACACTGTTTAGGCGAGAGACGGAGGTATCCGTGAAGCGTTCATAGTGACCTAAATCTAAATCTGTCTCGGCACCGTCTGATGTTACAAACACTTCTCCATGTTGGTAGGGACTCATGGTTCCCGGATCTACGTTAATATAGGGGTCTAGTTTAAGAATCGAGACGGAATAGTTCCGGGATTTGAGTAAACGTCCCAAGCTAGCAGCAACAATCCCCTTGCCAATACTGGATACAACCCCTCCAGTTATGAAGACAAACTTAGTCATAATAGTAATAATATTATAGCGCGATATAGATTTTCTGGGTTCATTGTGCCATGGTACACCAGAGTTGTTTGGTGCTGCTGAGCTATCAGCTATCAGCTATCAGTATTCAGCTATCAGCTATCAGTTACCAGCAATCAGCAATCAGCAATCAGTTATCAGCAATCAGCAATCAGCAATCAGTTATCAGCTTAAGCGCTACGCGCACGCTACTTGAGGTGCTATCAGCTTAAGCGCTACGCGCACGCTACTTGAGGTGCTATCAGCTTTCAGCCAACGGCTGACCACTGACCACTGAAGGTGACGGCTGACGGCTGACCACTGACGGCTGACCACTGACGGCTGACCACTGACGGCTGACGGCTGACGGCTGACCACTGACCACTGACCACTGACTACTGACCGCTGACCGCTGACCGCTGACCGCTGACCGCTGATCGATGCAAAACCCCTAGGATTCCTCATCCATTGGATTACCGAGGTCTAGATTACCGACGTCAAAGACAATGACAAATTGAGCATCAGGCATTAATCGTTTCAGAGCCCATAAGTGTCCTTCCGCATCAGACCGGTTCCGGAAGCGAGCAACGACTCTCCGCTGCATCTTGGGTAACAGCCGAATGACCACCCACGGATGAAGGCGTTCAGAATAACTCATAATCAAACTATCTCCTTTTGTAGGGGAGCCAGAGCTAGCCCGCCGACGGTCCAACATCTACGGGCTAGCTCTTGACTCCGGGCGTCTCAGCGCCCACTCTTATAGTTTAGCACAAAAAATATAATATTATAACATATTTTGAAAAGTTTTGTGAAAAACTGGTTGGGAGTAGGGAATTGGGAGTAGGGAATTGGGAATCGGGAATCGGGAATCGGGAATCGGGAATCGGGAATCGGGAATAAGGAATAGGTAAAAAATTTTATGTACCTTTATAGCTTATAGTTATGAAAAACGCTGTATAGCATTTATAAATAGGTCATTAACAATCTGGCGGATTTCTCATAACATCAAAAAGTCTTTGTAGCTTATTGATACAGTCGCTAATGGGGTAGCATCCTTTGACCGCGCTGCATCGCTCTTTTCTACTATTCCCGATTCCCTATTCCCTGCTCCCTGCTCCCTACTCGCTGCTCCCTAAAACCCAGAAATTTCTACCTCACAAAATTAACAACTACTTGACTTATTGCTATGGGTCTATTATTCTGTTTATTAGCTACTTTATCCACTTATATAATCCTTGGATACGTTAATCCTGTCAGTGGGCAAAGTGCATTTAATACTTCTAAGGTAAACGAATCTAGATCTAGAACAATGTCTTATCCTACTCAAGAGTCAGAATTCAGTAGTCATGACAATTTTGAAGTCAGTCAATCATCTGCACAACTAAAACTTTATGGTGCTCTTCGGAGCCGAGCTGCGATTGTGCAGTGGTATCTTGAGGAGTTGGGAGTGCCCTATGAGTATATCTTGCTGGATATGAAAGCTGGAGAGCATAAACAGCCGGAATACCTGTCGATTAATCCGATGGGGAAAGTGCCAGCAATTGTGGATGGGGACTTCAAACTTTGGGAGTCGGGAGCAATTTTGGTTTACCTAGCTAATAAGTATGGAGAAACCCCTAGTTCTCTGGAAGAACAGTCAGACATTGTGCAGTGGGTGTTGTTTGCTAATGCTACCTTAGGACTAGAATTGTTTTTGGACGATAGACGGGAGAAAGAAACGCCCCGTTTGTTGAAGCCACTAAATGAAATATTAACCGATAAACCGTTTTTGTTAGGGGATAATTTAAGTGTGGCGGATATTGCAGTAGGGTCTTATTTAGCTTATGCCAAAATACTGGTAAATTTGGATTTGAAAGAGTATCCAGCTGTTGCTGATTATCTGATGCGTTTGTCTGAACGGCCAGCTTTTAGAGAAACTATTGGTAATCGGTAATTGGGAGATAGGTAATCGGGAGTCGGGAGTCGGGAGTCGGGAGATAGGCAAACACTCCCTATGTTTACCATAAACTAATAAAGATTATGTGAACTAAATTTAAAGTTTTAGTAAATTTTTGTAACAACTCGTTATAGTCGCTTCTGAATAGTTTTGATAAAATAAGGCTGCTACAAAAAAATTATATAATTCCAATCGGCGATGACCAAAGCCAATTCTGGACTTTACTTTGCTCTGATTCGGTGCGAGCAGGCTTGGGAGTATTTAGATTGCCCAACAAATTCTTTATCTAAGGAAAAAGCGTTAGAAGTTTTATCGGCTAGGGATGCTCTTAAAAAGGTATTGAAAACTCAGGAGCCAGTGGCTGTTGATATCCTATCCCAAGTGATGCAGCTGGATGCCAAGTTGAAAGAAAATTCTGGTAGGATCCTGAAAGTTATTAACTTGGCTGACTGTCGGGAAAGTTTGCCTGCTCCCTCTCAGGATTGGTGGTGGCATTTAGACCGCAAACAGGTTAACTGGTTAATCAGAGGGCTAACAGTAATTACCTGGACCGGTAGCTTAGGGCTATTGGCTAATATTGCTAGTCGGTTTCTGAGTGGAGGAGTGGGGGTTTTGGGCGCAGCAGCAGTGGTTTTTCCGAGTTTATTGACCTTGCTGAAAGCTAAGAGTGAATTAACGGAAGCAGGACGAGAAGGGCTGGAAAAACTTATCGCTAAATTAGGCATTCCCCAATACCATCAAGAAGGAGCAAAATTTGGCTCTCTTGTGGGTTTGGGTGGGCTATTACTGGGGTTTTGGTTGCTTTTGCCCTTAATTTCTGAAGCTTACAATGATCAAGGACAAGAAAACTATGTTCAGGGAGAGTTGGGCACTGCGGAAGAGAATTATTTGAGAGCGATTGCTTTGAATCCTGATAATGTGGATGCTCACTACAATTTGGGCAATCTCTATGAGGACTTGCAGCAGTTTGATAAAGCCCGCACTGAGTATCTGCTAGCAGTGAAAGGGGATGTGCCAGAAGCCTATAATAACTTGGCTCGCTTGTTGATTAAAAAGAAGGAATATCCCGAAGCAGTAGCTCTACTTAATCAAGGTCTTTTAGAAGCACAGAAGCAGGATAGTTTTGCTGAGGTTAAGTACAACTTGTTTAAAAATCTAGGATGGGCGAAGTTTCAGCAAGGTTCAGATCTAGATACAGAGGCAGAGCAGGCACTAAAAGCTGCAACAGGTATTGCCAGTAATCCAGACTTGGCTCAATATTTGCCGAATCGGGGGTCAGCTTATTGTTTATTAGCCCAAGTGCTACAACGGCAGAAAAATCCTGGAGCTATCCAACAGTGGCAGCAGTGCTGTAAGTTGGCTTCTACTCTCAATGCTGATGAAGATACTTGGTTAAATCTAGCTCACAAGAACTTAAAGAAGGCAGGAAAATCATGCACAACAAACCGATGATTTTAAAAAAAACCTTAACAGGGGTGGTTTTTGGTCTAGCGTGCCTTGGGTTATTAGCTGGACCTGATTTGGCTTCGGATCAAAGACATTCAAGAAGTCTTAATTTTATTTACGACATTGAAGGGGATGTCAAGATCAAGCGGAGTGAATGGAACGACTATCATAATGCCAATGTGGGAGATTTAGTCAATCCCTCCGACCAATTACTGCTGGGAACTGGTGCATCAGCGAAGGTGAGGTGTAGCAATTTATCGGTTTGGCATTTGCAAGGGGATTCTGCTAACAGAGTATCCGATGGTTGTCCTTCTGTAATACTGACTAACCCTCGCCCTAACAGCCCTCGGGTGGCACCCCGCGCCCCTAAACAGATAATTCCCTACATCATCACCCCTCGCCATACCGCTTTACTGAATCACCGCCCGATATTCCGTTGGCATCCAGTGCCTGGAGCAACTAGCTATCAGGTTTCAGTACAAGATGCTAGCTTAACCTTGGACTGGCGGACGAAAACCAGCAACACAGAAATCGAGTATCCTGGTGAACCTCCCTTACAACCAGACTCCTATTATCTTGTTACCGTAAAAACTGACAAGGGATACTCCTCTGATCAAGAACAGGGAGTTGACTTAAGTTTTACCCTATTGGATGCCCAAAACGCTGAGTCAGTAGCAACAGCAGTCGCCCAAGTCAAACAACAGCAATTGACCCAAGAGGTAGAAACCCTGACATTAGCCTATCTTTACCATAGTTATGACTTGAAAGCAGAAGCCATAGAGTTACTAGAAGGGTTGGTAACAGGGGGAAGCCAAACAGCAGCAGTCTATCAACTGTTGGGAGATTTATACCAAGAGGTGGGATTGAGCCAGGAGGGGAAACGTCCTTATTTACAAGCTTTGGAACTAGCTAAAGGTACTAAAAATTTAGAAGGGCAAGCTCATGCGCAAGTTGGATTAGGACAATTAGAAAATAATAAAACTGAGGCCATAGAGTGGCTAAATCAAGCACAAAAAAATTATCAAAAATTGGGTTATATAACGAAAGTTCAGGAGGTTAAACAATGGATCAACAAGTTTCAGTAAACCCTATTCAAACACTGACCTAAACCGACACCCTAGACTGATGACCCAACGCGACGAAACCCGCACCCAAGCCCAACAACTTTTTAATCAGGGGAAGCAACTGTATCGGCAACAAAGGGCAGAATCTTCCAGACAGGCAATTACCAAATGGGAAGCAGCACTTCCTTTGTGGCGTGAATTAGAGGATAAATCTAAAGAAGCTTTGACTTTGGTTGCGATAGGTCATGTTTACAGTAATTTAGGATTTAAGCAAAAAGCCCTTGAATACTACAATCCAGCATTATCAATCTTTCAAGAAATTGGCAAACGCTCAGGGGAAGCAGCAACCCTCAACGGTATTGGTCTTGTCTATTCTGACTTAGGAGAGAAACAGCAGGCATTAGACTACTACCACCAGGCTTTACCCTTACGGCGAGCAGTGGGCGACCGCAAAGGGGAAGCAGTAACCCTCAACAATATTGGTCGTGTTTATTCTGTCTTAGGAGAGAAACAGCAGGCATTAGACTACTACCATCAGGCTTTACCCTTACGGCGAGCAGTGGGCGACCGCTCAGGGGAAGCAGGAACCCTCAACAATATTGGTATTGTCTATTCTGACTTAGGAGAAAAACAGCAGGCATTAGACTACTTACAGCAGGCTTTACCTTTACGGCGGGTGGTGGGCAACCGCAAAGGGGAAGCAACAACCCTTAACAATATTGCTGTTGTCTATAATGCCTTAGGAGAGAAACAGCAGGCATTAGACTACTACCACCAGGCTTTACCCTTATCAAGAGCAGTGGGCGACCGCTCAGGGGAAGCAACCACCCTCAACAATATTGGTCGTGTCTATGATGACTTAGGAGAGAAACAGCAGGCATTAGACTACTACCACCAGGCTTTACCCTTATCAAGGGCAGTGGGCGACCGCTCAGGGGAAGCAATGACCCTCCACAATATTGGTGCTGTCTATTCTGGATTAGGAGAAAAACAGCAGGCATTAGACTACTATCATCAGGCTTTACCCCTATCAAGAGCAGTGGGCGACCGCTCAGGGGAAGCAGTAACCCTTTCGAATATAGCTTCTTTGGAAATAAGTCGAGACAACCTCCAAGAAGCATTAACTCCTATCCAAGCCTCTATTAATCTTATCGAAGATTTACGCACCAAAGCATCGGTCAGTCCTGAACTCCGTCAAACTTACTTCTCTACCCAACAAGGTGCTTATCAATTCTACATTGATTTATTGATGGAACTCCATCAACAAAACCCCTCCCAGGCCTATGATCAACAAGCCTTTAACATTAGTGAACGTTCCCGGGCTCGAACCTTATTAGAATTACTAACCGAAGCCAATGCCAATATTAAAGAAGGGGTAGACCCCGAATTAATAGCCCAACAAAAGCGCTTACAAGGTCAACTTGATACTACCGAAACACAACGCTTAGAGATTGATAACAATCCTAATAGTACCGATGAACAAAAAAAAGCGGTCAAGGAAAAACGTAAAAGTATCTTAAAAGAGTATCACGACTTACAAACTAAAATTCGGGCTAAAAGTCTTAACTATGCAGCTTTAAATTATCCTCAACCCCTGACCTTGGAAAAAATTCAAGAGGATATTTTAGATCAGGATACGGTTTTATTACAGTATTCTCTAGGTATAAAACAAAGTTATCTCTGGGTGGTTACCAAAGAGGAAATGACCAGTTATCAACTTCCCTCCCAGAAAGACATCAACAATTGGGTCAATAATCTAATTAAGTTTACTACCAAAAGCAATGCCAAGGCGTTTACTCAAGCTGTAACTCCATTAAGTAAAGCAATCCTTCACCCTGCTAAAGATAAATTAACCAAAAAGCGGATTGTAATTGTAGCTGATGGGGTATTACAATACATTCCCTTTGCCGCCCTTTCGGTCTCAGAAAATCAACAACCCCTAATTACCAACTACGAGATTATCAACTTACCCTCTAGTTCCAGTTTAGCAACGATTCGCCATGAAACTCAAGCCAGAAAAGCTGCCCCAAAAGCTTTAGCGGTCTTAGCGGATCCTGTGTTCAGTATCGATGATCAACGGATAAACAATACTCAGGACAAAACCCCAGGTATTATTAGCTTCATTACCCAGAGGCTGCAATTGTTGTTAGGTAAGCTGTTCGGTTTTAAATCCGTAGCGGTAAATAACAGCAAAACTACCGTTTCTCAAGCACAACCCTCAGATTTACGATCCCTTGCTCTTCAGCGTTCAGTCAAAAACCTCAGAGATGGCAAATTTGACTCCCTACCTGGCACTCGCCAAGAAGCGGAAGCTATCCTTAACCTTATCCCAGAAGACACTGAAAAAACCTCGGCTTTCGACTTCGATGCTAATTTTACTGCTGCCACTAACCCTGAACTGAGCCAATATCGCATCGTCCATCTGGCTACCCATGGCATCCTCAATACTAAGTCCCCAGAATTATCAGGACTTGTACTATCCTTGGTGGATGAAACGGGAAATTTCACCAATGGTTTCCTGAGACTCCATGATATTTTTAACCTCAAACTAAATGCTGACATAGTAGTATTAAGTGCTTGCCAAACGGGAGTGGCTAAGGACATCAAGGGAGAAGGGCTAGTAGGACTAACCCGAGGATTTATGTATGCTGGTTCCCCTCGGGTATTGGTCAGTTTATGGAAAGTTGATGACCAAGCCACAGCAGAAATTATGACTCGATTCTATCGGTTGATGTTGAAGAAGAAATTATCACCAGCAGAGGCTTTGAGAAAGGCACAGTTAGAGATGCAACAGCAAACTGAGTGGAAGTCTCCTTATTATTGGGCAGCTTTTACTCTTCAGGGAGAGTGGAATTAGGGTGTGGGGTGTGGGGTTTAGGGTGTGGGGAGTAGGGAACAGGGAGCAGGGAGCAGGGAGCAGGGGGTAGGGAATAGGGAAAAACCAATTTAAATGGGCATCAGCATAATGGTTCTGTAAATGCGATCGCATACTGGTTCTCAAAAGAGCGATGTGCGATCGCACCGCTACGCGAACGCATACTGCTTCTGTAAACGCGATCGCATACTGCTTCTCAAAAGAGCGATGTGCGATCGCACCGCTACGCGAACGCATACCGGTTCTGTAAACGCCATGTGCCGCAAGCACCGCTACGCAATCGCATTTTTGTGTGCTA
>NZ_JAAHGN010000980.1:0-2888 GCF_010672485.1 Moorena sp. SIO2C4
TTTAGCTGGATTTGGCTATATTCTCGCCACATTGCCCGGAATCGCAGAATCCCCGACAGACCCTTCTAGAACTTGTATAGTCGATGGTTGGAAACTGGGATTAATTATCACCCACGTGCTGGTTTTTGCCCTCATCCCTCTGGCGATGAGAATTTTTGACAACAGTTTAAAAAATTTAGGACTGACATCAAATATTTTTGCGTCGCAACTGGGGCTAGCTTTTGTGATGGTGGCGATCGCTTCAGAAATTGGTTGGCACGTCACCCAATGCTGGTATTATCAAAACGATTTTACGATGCTGAATTTCATGTTTTACTTTTTCTTGATTTCAGGATTTGCGCTGTGGGCGGATGGGTTAGTGGAGAAGACTACTATCATCACCAATTTAATTAACATTGTGTTTGCCATCAGTCTGTTAGTTGTTTCAATTTTGTACCCTTTAGGTTATCAAGCCGGTAACGATAATTTTAAGATTCCTATCTATATTGTACTTACTCTAGTTTTGGGTGTGTTGACCTATCGAGGCTATACGATACTCCAAGATTGGAAAATTATTCTTTTCCCAATTTTCTCCGTTGGAGTCAATTTAACCTTTGTGTTTCTTCTAGATAAATTTGGAGGGAATCCCTATAGTGATCCGCAAGTGACTTTCAATGCTTTATTTCATATCCTTCACGATTTATTAGGAACCGAAGCTGGATTAGTCATCTTTACCTGGCTTTTCTATAATAAAGGCATTGCTCAAAAAAACTCCAAAGCTACATTAGCGGCAGAAAAAAATTAGTATTTACTAATTTTGATATATACCAGTTTTAAATTTTCCTGGGTAATCCTAGCTATTTAGTATTACTCATTTTTTTTTAAATTATCATTATAAACAAAGTAGTGACAGTGGCGGGGTGAGGAAGTGAGGAGTGAGAAGTGAGGAATGTCGGTTATTAAATTATTGTCAAAAAAAATTTAGATGGCTTTGCCCTGGGGGCTAAAGCCCTGCGTCTCCTTTGCACTAGGGACAAGCAAAGGATCATACCAGTCTTCTAGGATCTGGTATGATTTTTTGTTCACGTTGAACTGCAAGTGTTTGAATTATCTGTTTGTTAGTTTGAGACAAGTGTCAAGGAATCTAAACATCACTATCTGGATATGGTGAGATTTTGTTGCCCAATCAAATTCTGAATATGCTACAAAGATGGTTACCTAAGCTAGGTCAACCTTAATCGAGAGGATAGTTTTACACCGGTGGGAAATTTCAGTCAGCTCTTAGAACCAATTGCTAACCAATTTAGAATTTTAGGTATTCCTGAGCCAGTGGTGCATTGGGGACACCCATTGATGATGGGAATTGTGGTATTGATTATGGGTAGCTTTGTGGGAATAGCAGGATGGCGTGGCCGAGTAGTATCTGATCCTGAAATAGCACTACAGAGTCGCAGTAATCATCGAAAAATAGCACCCTGGATGTTTATTTTTATCGCAGGTGGCTACACGGGTGGGGTTTTGTCTCTGGTAATGCAGTATCAGCCAATTCTAGAAAGCCCCCACTTTTGGACAGGATCAATCGTACTGATTGTGCTGGCTGCTAATGGGGTGATTGCCTTGACTGGCTTTGGCGGAAACAAAGCATTGGTGCGTAGCGTTCATGCCTACTTAGGAAGTACGGCACTTTGCCTGCTATTGCTTCATGTTGTTTTGGGCTTAAAGCTAGGTTTATCGATCTGATGAAGCCTGCCACTGGTACAGTAATAAGTCTTGCTTATATTCTGGGCTTACTGTCTACAGGGATTCTCAACTTACCGACTGGTGAGATTCCCTGGCAAGAGTACAGAGCTTTGGTAACAGGATTAGTTGTCACAGGGATAGTGGCTGCGATCGCATTCCCCAGGTTCTGGCGCACAGGACCAAAACCAAGATTATGGGTAGCAGCAGGACTAATCTCGGCCTTGGCGGTGGTCTATTTTCAATTGCGGGTACCACAACCAGAACTGAATGACATTAGCGAATATGTCCCCTCAACCAATAGCATTGCTCCAGAGCAACTGTTTAAGGTTGAAGGCAAAGTGGAGAGTATGCCTCGCCTGACCCGAACTCAGCGTACACAATTTTGGTTACAAGCTACTCAGTTAACTGAAATTGAAAGTCGCGAAGATGGGGGAGCGATCAGTCAGGGAGTGACAGGCAAGTTGTATGTGACTGTGCCATTACTTCAAGGAACTGGTATCTACCCAGGTCAGATAATTAGCGTAACTGGGGTTTTATATAAACCCAAGCCAGTGACTAATCCCGGAGCCTTCGACTTTGGAGCCTATCTTGCCCGTCAAGGGGCTTTTGCTGGTTTGAGTGGGCGTCAAATAAACTTTGATGAGGAAACTATTGGCAAACCCTGGGGATGGTGGAGACTGCGACAACGTATTATCCGTTCCCAAGTTCGCTTTTTAGGCTCTCCCACAGGTCCGTTAGTCAGTTCAATGGTTTTAGGACGTCGTGCTGTTGATTTGCCCTACGATATCCGGGATCAATTTATTCAGGCTGGGTTAGCCTATACCTTAGCAGCATCTGGATTCCATGTCTCTTTGCTGTTGGGTTTTGTCTTAGCCGTTACCAGGGGTTTAAGCAAGGAAAAGCAGTTCAGTATTAGCTTGAGTGTACTGTTAATTTACGTGGCATTAACTGGACTGCAGCCATCGGTAATGCGGGCGGCTCTGATGGGGGTGGGTGCCCTAATTGCCTTAGTGACGGCACGGAAAGTTAAGCCTTTAGGGTCACTCTTGTTAGCAGCAACACTGTTACTCCTATTTAATCCTTTGTGGATCTGGGATTTGGGATTTCAGCTGAGTTTTCTGGCCACCCTAGGATTACTAATCACTGCACCAGGGATTATCCAACGTTTG
>NZ_JAAHGN010000981.1:0-2888 GCF_010672485.1 Moorena sp. SIO2C4
TCAAAACCACGGCAGTTGCTCATGGGGGGAACCCCCGCAGGTCGGCACTGCCTCCCCAAGACCGTAATGGTGCGCTTGACCCGTAATTAAATTCGCCACGGGTCGCACCTCTGCCTCCCCAAGACCGTAATGGTGCGTTTTCCGTAGGCGAATTAAATTCGCCACGGGTCGCACCTCTGCCTCCCCTTTGGCTGACTGCATCGCTACTTGAGGTGCTTTGAATAAAATAAGCTGACGGCTGACTGCTGACTGCTGTTCGCGTAGCGTGCGCGTAGCGCATATGCTTACAAGCAGTCTTGTGAAAGGGGGTGCGACAAGGCGTAAGGGAACCTCGCCAAGGGAACGGGCACCAAGAGAGTGGAAATTTGTTTCACCATGGTGAGGCTGCCAATGCCTTGGCAGTTTAATCAGATTTTTTCTAGCCCCGAATTCCCAGAGAGTCTATTCCTTGAATTGACGCAACACACTAAACGCCTGAGAACGCCACCCTTCTGGCAATAGGGACAACACCAAAGCAACCCAAGCTTTTGAGGGGGAGCAAGCTTTTCCTGACCAAACTAATTCACGTCCGGTTGATGTTTGTCCAATTTCAATCAGCCGCAATCCTAGTAGTAGCTTAGTTTCCGTCAGGCGCGATCGCCTAACTGTCTCCAACATTTCTGACTCAAAGTTATAACTTTCTAGATAATGCAGTTTATCCTTTAAATACGGAATTGCTCGACTAATCCCTTGCTGTTGGGCATGGAATCGATATTCCATTAATAATTCGGGTAAATAATAGGCTTTCTTTCCCGCAATAGCCAGCCGAACAAATAAATCATTATCTTCACAATTTTGGATATTAGGACGCATAAATTCCAAGTCTTTAAACGCCTGCATTCGAAATAATGTAGCGCCAATTTGAAAGCTCTGCTGAATAAAAACAACCTCAATTAAATTATCAACAATACCTTCGATTAAATTAGTTCTTCCCCACCTCTGAGAGTTGAATTTTGTAGCTGATTCATCCCTAGTATTATTAATATTAATTACCCAATGATCTGTCCCAACAAAATCAAGACTATGGTCTAGCTCTAAAATAGCCGTTGTTTTGGATAAAAATTCAGGTGTCAGCCGGTCATCATCATCAAATTTAATAAAATATTCCCCCAATGCGGCATCAAATCCAGAGCGCATATTATTACTTTTGCCAATATTTTTGGGGTGACGGATGTAGTTAATTCGGCTATCCTGATACTGGGACATTAACTCAGGAGTGTCATCAGTTGAACCATCATCACAGACAATTAATTCCCAGTCTTGATACGTTTGTTTAATAACACTGTCAATCGCATAAGGAAGTAAATTCACGCGATTGAATGTAGGAATACACACACTCACCTTGGGGACTCGTTGAATCATTGTATTGTTATAGATGAAACTATCAAGCCACTCAATTCATTGGTTCTTTGACATTAAATTATCCTCTTGGATACCTGATATCAAGTCCGGTTACAACGAACTAGATATGACTTATAGCAATGTCTTGATGCAGTCGCTCATGGGGAGGGGCTGTGTGCGGAACCTGCGTCCGCACCTTGTAAGCCCCGTGGGAACCCCCAAGACCGCGCTGCATCGCTTTCTTACCTAACCTGAAGATATGATGAAAATTCTCATGCTATCTGCCACCTTTCCTTATCCCCCCACTAGGGGAGGAACTCAGGTTCGGACATTTAATTTACTAAAACATCTTAAGTTAAGTCATGATATCACCATGATTACTCAACGTTCAGAAGATGTCACGGATCAGGAAGTGGAAAAACTAGGGAAATGGGTAGATGAATTGGTGGTTTTCCCCCAACCAAAGCCTTGTGATCCCTCAGGAGGAATCTGGGGCAAAGTAAAGCGATTTAGTAATTTTATTCGCCAAGGCATCCCCCCCAGTGTGCTACATCTCTACTCCCCGGACATTCAGCAATGGGTGGATGAAGCTGTGGCGGCTGGAAGGTTTGACATTATTACCTGTGAACATAGTGTAAATGAAATATATGTACGACCAGAATGGCGACAGCAGCTGGGAACGGTGGTGAATATTCACAGTTCTGTGTATGGTACGTTCCGTAATCAGTTGGAAACAGGAACCTCGGAAAATCAGCTGAGAGACCAGTTAAATTTACCCCTGTTGCGCCGCTATGAGGAACGATACTGTGCCAAATTTACTGGTCTTGTGGTCACAACACCGGAGGATCAAAGCCAGATAGCTGCCTACAAGCCATCGGGTAAAATGGTGGTGATTCCAAATGGGGTAGATTTGACTCAATTTACCGAACGCACTGCTGACCCAGGGGGACATCGCATAGTTTTTATTGGAGCTATGGATAACCGAGCCAACATTGATGCTGTAAGCTTTTTCAGCTTGGAGGTCTTTCCAGCCATTAAAGAACGCTATCAAGATGCTAAGCTGGACCTGGTAGGAGCAAGACCAGTACCTTCGGTGTGGTCGTTGGCAGAATTGTCGGGAATTACGGTCACCGGTCGTGTGCCATCAATGGTAGAGTATCTCCATCAAGCAACTATCTGTGTGGTACCGATGCGGACTGGCTTTGGCATTAAAAACAAGACCCTGGAAGCAATGGCGGCTGGGGTACCTGTAGTGGGAAGCGATCGCGGTTTGGAGGGACTGGCGGTTGATGGTGCCAATACACCCCTGCGAGCATTGCGGGCAAATCATGTTAATGAGTATCTTAGTGCCATCACTCGTTTGTTTGAAGACCCACAGCTGCGAGCAAAGTTGTCTCAAAACGCGCGTTCATTGATCGAGAATGAATACACCTGGGATCGGGCTAAATCACCGGCGGACGGGAAACCTTTCACCCGCAGACTGTAACCACGATCATTTGTCCTTGGCA
>NZ_JAAHGN010000982.1:0-2886 GCF_010672485.1 Moorena sp. SIO2C4
ATCTAAGGTTTCGTCTCTTGCCTTAATCATAAAGTTTTAACCCTTTACCCATAGCCGACTAACCATAAAGGCTGCCCCAGCGAGGGATTGCTCGCTGGGGTAACTTCTGACCGTGTCGTTAATAAAGTAACCCGTGTATCCGTTCGCGATGGCTGGAGTTGGTAAGAAGCCCACACTGTAATCTTCGATGAGCGTGTGGGAGTATGTCACAGTTTACGCCTTGCCAGTATACGTGCGGCTAGGATACCGCCGATAAAACCAAATAAATGTCCTTGCCAAGATACATGGGGCTGTGAAGGTAAGACACCCCAAACTAAACCACCATAGAGGAAGCCGACTAGAATTGATAGAAAAATTGAGGGTAGGTTTCGTTCAAAGAAGCCTCTAAATAGCAGAAAACCTAGGTAGCCAAAGATCAGCACACTTGCCCCAATGTGAACTGAATTGGGAGCGCCCAACAGCCAAACCCCAAGACCACCCACCACCATGGTGATGGTGGTAACGACGAAAAAGTCGCTAGTTTCTTGCAACATTACAAACCAGCCTAGGACAAGAAAAGGTATAGTGTTGGAAATCAGATGAGAAAAACCGCCGTGGAGAAAAGGGGCAAATAAAATACCCCGCAGCCCAATTGGGTTGCGGGGAAGGATGCCATATAGATCAAGTTTCCTTCCAAAAATGAATATATCCACCAGCTCTACAATCCACATCAGAGCGACCCATCCACCGAGGATGATTGCCTGAGTTTTTAACTCACTGGTTATTGATTGTCTTTCCTGCCTAGTCATTGTTGATGAGTTTATGGTGAACAATAATATCGAAACCAATAGACAAATACTGACATTGGCTTACTTCGCAGGTGTTGCTCCATGTCTACAGAGTAACTTAATTGATCAAGGCAATTAACCAATGACTAATGACTAATAACTAAACTAATAACTAATAATTATAAATACTTACAGGTTCTATCGCCTCTGCTAGCTCAAATCCAAATACCCGGGAGTAAAAATACAACTCCCCTTCGAGAGTCCGTTTAATCGTTTCTGCTTTACGAAAACCATGTTGCTCCCCTTCATAGGTAACATAGGCTACAGGTAACCCCTTAGCCTTCAAAGCGGCCACCATCATTTCTGCTTGGTTAGGGGGGACTACCTTGTCTTCTAGCCCCTGGAAAAAAATTACAGGACACGACAGTTGGTCTGTGAAATGAATAGGCGATCGCTTTTGATACAAATCTTTACGTTCTGGGTAAGGACCGATCAAGCTATCTAGATACCGGGACTCAAATTTGTGGGTATCCTTGGCTAGTACCTCCAAATCACTGACACCGTAGTAGCTAGCCCCAGCTTTAAACACATCTCGGAATGTCAGAGCAGCTAGAGTTGTATAACCCCCAGCACTCCCCCCAGCAATGGCCAGTCGCTCACCATCAACTAGTCCTTGCTTAGCTAGGTATTGCGCGCCATTGGTGCAGTCATCAACATCCACAATCCCCCAGTTGTTTTTAAGGCGCTGACGATAGTCCCGCCCATAGCCAGTACTCCCTCCATAGTTAACATCTAGGATGGCAAAACCACGAGACGTCCAGTATTGAATTTTTAGATTAAAGGCACTAGAAGTGGCCGCCGTAGGTCCACCGTGGCTTTTGACAATTAGGGGTGGTTTTTCGGAGGTTGGTGCGGTGTAGTCTTTGTTTAGTGGTGGGTAGAAGAAACCATAAGCGGTCAGTCCATTAGTTGTGGGAAATGCGATCGCTTGAGGCGGCGATAGATAGCCAGTATCGATAGCTAACTCACTCGACTTCCTCAATACATTGATTTGTCCATTTGTCAAGTCCAACTGAACAATTGCAGTTGCTTCTGTTACAGAACCAGCGATCAAAACCGCTTGATTATCAGCTACCTTTAGGTCGGAAATACTGGTGTATGGTGTGGCAATCACCGACTGCTGCTTGGTGTTTAGGTCTATACTAGCTAAATGCCAGTTTCCTTCCTGAGTATAGGTACATATGATTCGATTGGCACCATCGAAGCCATAAGTAGACATGCCAAAGACCCACTGGGGTAGTCCAAACTCGGCTTCCATTTCACACAGGGGTTCGATTTCCCCTCGGGTTGGTTGCCAGCGGTAGAGATTCCACCAATTAGTGCGATCGCATACAAAGTAAAGTACACCATCTGGTGACCACTCTGGCTGAAATACCGACTCATCAACCCCACCAGCAATGAGCTCTGCAACACCTAGAGAACCATCGGTTAAGATTGGAGCTACCCAGAGTTGAGTAACATCCCAGGGCATATTGGGATGATTCCAGCTTAGCCAAGCGAGTTTAGAGCAATCGGGACTTAGGCGCGGCGAGGAGTAAAAGTCACAGCCAGAGGCTAGCACTTGAATATCTTCACCGTTTTCTAAGCTGATGCTAACCAAGGTATTGACTGGTTCGCCATCCACCGTGTGGTTTTCTCGCACACAGATTATACGTCCTCTTTCCTGGTCAATTACTGCATCACCATAGCGCCAGTTAGCTATGGGGGTTAGGGGTTGGGGTTTGGAGCTTGGGGTTTGTTGGTACAGACGTTGGTCAGCAAAATTAGAGAAGTAAATTGTGCCATCCTTAACTGCAATTGCACCACCACCATACTCGTTAACCCGAGTACGAGCATTGAAGGGCTCGGGAGTCAGATCAACAGTTTTGCCATCAGGGGTGCGTCGCACGATTACATTGCGTCCAGCTTCTGCAGGTCGCCCTTCAATCCAGTAAACATCCTTTTGATCAAGGGCAATGCTGCCCAACCTAACGCTGCTTTGAACAATCATGTCAGCGCTAATAGGGGATTTCCAGGAACCATAGGGGGCAAGGTGTGGTGGTTGGGTCATTGAAAAGCA
>NZ_JAAHGN010000983.1:0-2878 GCF_010672485.1 Moorena sp. SIO2C4
TCTATTAGCATTCAGCTATCAGCATTCAGCTATCAGCATTCAGATATCAGCATTCAGATATCAGCATTCAGATATCAGCATTCAGATATCAGCATTCAGCTATCAGCATTCAGCTTATGAGCTACGTCACAGGTTTCTAGCCTGTGCCACAAAGCAGACGGCACCTCAAGTAGCGTGAGCTAAAAGCTCACGGCTGACGGCTGTTCACGTAGCGTGCGCGTAGCGCATATGCTTACAAATTGTTTAACAACCGATCAGCGGGTTTATATCTTGGTTGTAAACAAAATTATTGCCGGAAAAGGCATGCATGTAAGAGGTAAAAGGCAAGAGGGGAAAGATATCCGGAGTTTTATTGGAGAATAAAAAAAGACCTCCTATGTTTACATCTGATTTATAAAACCTATAAACCAGATCACACCTTCGTTAACTGATTACCCGATCCGGGGTAACAGCCGAAAATTAAGCACTATCACTAAAGTAGATAGGCTAAATGATTGAAATTAAGACTGTAGGTTAATGGGGTGATGGGAGAATAACACGCTTGTTAAGCCAAATGTGATAGGAATTACTTTATAAATGAAGCAAAACTGAAGCAAAACTGAGAAAAAAAGCAAAACTGAGACAACTGAGACAAAAACTGAGACAACTATTATTCCAACTTATGCTATATAGCGCCTCTGAATAGGATTAATTTCATCGGTTGATGGCTCAACCTGAGATTAGTCTGAGAAAAATATAAGCTCACCCTGGGCTAAGTATGAAAAAAATTATACAACTAAACCTAGTTAAAATAACTGAGCTAAAAAACTGATACAAAAACTGAGACATTAGGCTCTGATCCGAATGCCATTGTAGAAATATAGACACCTTAGCGACTAGACAAAAGCGCTAATGCCCTGTTAAAACCTATGGTTTTTGCCTAAGGGTCAATGTTTGCCTGAGGTTAAAAACATTACACTGGTCTATTGCCGGTAGACCAGTGTTTACTTCCACTCTCAACTTAATTCACTTGCATTCGGAGGAACTTTCATGTCAAACACTTTTATTCCCACTGGAGAAACTCTAACCGAGCCAGTAATACTACCCGGAGTAGGGGATTCTTTAACCGTATTCGGTACATTGGATGTTGATGGTAGTGCTGTTGATATCACTGGCACTAATGCCAGCATCTTTAACGCAGAAACAGGCACAATTGATGGTAGCTTCAATGGTGTCAACTTCGTTAATGGTGGTGTTTCTTCTGGCACATTAACCAACCAAGGCTTGATTACCAGTGATAGTCGTCCCGTCAACATCGGTGGTCAGAACATCAAGGTTGATAACTTAGCCCAGATTATCTCCTCTGCCAGTCCGAGGGATGGTGTCGTTTACGCTGACCAGACCGCTACATCCTATGATATTTTCAATGGTCCTGATGCTGTAATTGATGTGGGTGAGGGGAATGATGGAGATGCCATTTCTCTACAACTCGGTGCTAATGTCACAGGCAGTGTGGTTAATCAAGGTACGGTGACCGGACGTGGTGTGCCGGTGGGTAACAACCAAGCTACTGCGATTCGCCTCAGACAGGGTACTGACATCGGAGGAGCGGATGTCTCAGTCTTCAATGGTGATATTGTCAATGAAGGCACTTTGATCTCAGAAACTGATAGTGGTATCCTGATTGAGTCGGGAGTAGAACTCAATGGTACCATCGTTAACAACGGTACGATTGATGGTGCTTTCAACGGCGTCAGCTTTGCCAATGGCGGTACCTCTTCTGGCGCGCTGCAAAATTTCGGTACTATCACTAGTGCTAGTCGTGCCGTAAATATCGGTGGTCAAGATATTAGCCTTCAAAACTTCGGTCAGATTCTCAGCTCTGCCAGTCCCCGGGATGGTGTGGTTTACACTGACCAGAGTGCGCTTTCCTACTCGATTGTCAACGAAAGTAGTGGTCTGATCGATGTCGGTGAAGGCAATGATGGGGATGCCATTTCTCTACAACTCGGTGCTGATGTCACAGGTAGTGTGATTAATCGGGGTACGGTGATCGGACGTGGTGTGCCGGTGGGTAACAACCGAGCTACTGCTGTTCGCCTCAGACAGGGTACTAATACTGACCTCTCAGTCTTCAATGGTGATATTGTCAATGAAGGCACCTTGACCTCAGAAACTGATGCGGCACTGCTGATTGAGGACGGAGTCGAACTCAACGGCGAAATCATTAATAGGGGCACTATCAACGGTGGTGTTGTTGCAGGCAGCCCTCAGGTGGGTATTGATGTTCAGGATGCTGAGGGTGACGTAACTATTGTTAACCAAGGCACTATCAACGGCGATGTTCTACTCAGTGGTGGTGATGATACCTATGATGGGATCGCAGGCACTGTTAACGGTACTGTTTTCGGTAATGAGGGCAATGATACTCTGATTGGTGGTAGCGCTAATGATGTCTTGAACGGAGGGGTTGGCAATGACTTGTTAACTGGCAATTCAGGTGCAGACATCTTCGCCTTCGGCAGTGAAATCTTCCAAGACGGTCTCCAGGACTTTGACCAAATCACTGACTTTGAGGCAGGGGATGCCTTTGATTTCGCTGATGAATTCTTGGGCAATATTAGTTTCGGTCGCGAAACAGTTAGTGGTCAAGAAGCCGTAGTAGCCATCCTTGGCGGCGAGGATAATCTGACTGTATTCGGCAATCTCGATGCTGCTGAGCAGGCACTTGATGTATTTGTCTAACACAAAAGTGTCATCCCAAGACTGTTAGCGATCGCTAGTTAGATTAGCGATCGCTTTTAGCGTGACCAAAGGTCAATCGCATTTTTTTTCTCAGCTAAATGGTTACATATAGCGGTTTGCGACTTTATTTTTTACAAATTTCTGGGTTTTTAGG
>NZ_JAAHGN010000984.1:0-2877 GCF_010672485.1 Moorena sp. SIO2C4
TCATGGGGGTAACCCCCAAGACCGCGCTGCCTCTCCAAGACCGCGCTGCATCGCTTGTTTAAGTTCCCGGTGAAACTCCTCTATTTTCCAACGGTAAGAACAAGTGGATTTTACCTGTTCAATATCTGAGGCAGTTAGTTCATTTGTGGCAATGTATTCCGTTCTATTGGTAGAAATAGTAACCCGAAACAACTTCACCTTTTTCTGGTCAGGAAACTTTTTTAGTTTAATCAATTTCCCTGGTTTGACATCTAACTCACGACCCTCCAATGAGTCAATTCTTTGGGATTTTTCCTTACCTCCTGTTTCATCCACCAATCGATTCTTTTTTAAGGGACAGTAGTAGATTTTTTCCCAGTTATCAATTAAGGCCATTAGTCTTTGAGTGGCATACCAACTATCCATTAATACTCTTTTAAAGGGGAGTTTCTTATGAAACAATTTATGAGTATGTCTTCTACATGGTCTAGTTTGGTTTTTCCATCCTGTTCTGGAGCATATATCCGGTAATCTATCACCCAAAACTTACCGGTTTTACTATTAACGTATATACAATTTACTACTCCTATTCCTCGAACCACACTATGAGTATTTCCACTGTATTGTTTTCGCACCAATTCTATTTTATGGGAATGGTTTTTATCCAAAACTGTATCGTCAAATACTAGATAGCCATTTTCATCTACTTCAATATATTCTTTGACATTTAACCACAACGTCTTAGGATTAATTTTTTCGTTTTTTAAATATCGGTTAATTTGATCATGACTTATTTTTGGTAGATGCTCTGCCAAATTAGTTATGGTGTAATTGTTTTGGCTACTCAACAAATATTGACAGTAATCTAGCTTGTCCAATCTTTATTCCCATTATTTTTTTAGTTGGTTTCTCCCTTGATCTTATCATTTACTTTATCTGTTTTTCCCCTTTAGGGATTAATTTGGTTTTTCCTCGAATTGACACGCTATATATAGCGTAATTGCGTAAGTCCTGTGGAGAGCTAATTTGTCTCTCTTTGAACTAAGCAAATCTAGCGATGGCATAAATTGCCTGATTTCCGACAAAAAGCTGAAAATTTATTTAGGAATTACCGGAGTTGTACGGGTTTGTAATTATAGATGGTGTTAAGCGGTTAAGTAGTAGGATTAAATTCAATTTAACTGTTAATAAAATGTAACTTAATACAAGGCAAAAATAAACATAAAGGGATTCAATGCCTTGACAATTATTGACAACGTTAACTTTATTTATTTCCAGGTACTTACCACTGCGACTCTGTTGAGCTTGCCAAACCAGCTCAAAAAAGTTCTACAAGCTGACCATAATAGTGATGCAATTGGACGAGTAAACCGTAGCTTTATGGGATAGCCATAGGGTTAGTCATGGTGGATAAATCAGTCAATTACATTTTTTTTATCTAAAATCATCATCAAAAAATAGGCAATTTCTCAATAATCGCTGGTTGATAAATTGGATCAGCAAATTATCAGGCAGGGCTACCCACCAGTCCACGCTCTATAGCCTTTTGTCGAATCAAATCTGGTAAGGGGGGGATTTTGTCATCCCCTCGCAAGCGGGACAGTAAATACGCCCAAAAACAAATCCCTAATTTGCGACAGGTCTTTTTCAGACCAATCATGGTATCTCTGGCTTGAAGTCCGGCCTCAGAGCGAGTGCCACCACTGATTTTTCGACGGGTCACAAATTCTCGGATGTCAGAAAAGGCGGCATTATTGTGCAGAGGAATATTGGGAAAGTCGAGCACCCGGAGCAATTGCTCCTTGTTTTGTCTAAATTGGTTCAATGCGTTGCTCAGAGTGGGGTGGTGCAGATAACACCGACCAAAGATTTCATCAAAGCGAACAGATAGGTACTCCTTTTGCTCGGCACTCGGGTGATCTTGATAGGCAAATAAGCTGTTGGTAGTACTCCCATAGAAGGGTTTGGACTTCCTCAATGTTCTCTCGAAACTCAGCGGTACTCCCCTCTAATTTGCGGATGATTCGTTCAGCATGAACCCAACACAACCCATGAATGAGAATATTGAACTGTCTGGCTCCATCCTGCATGAATCAACAATTTTCGGTTAATGCCACTCTCGATTAATCCACCCAGCAGAGCGGCTTCGGTGACCCTCTGTGCCACTTTGGTCTGCACAATGCCAATCGACTCTAAATAGTCCTGCCATTGCTCAGGGCTATTCCCTAGCACCGTTGAACCAAAGCTCAATCGGTTCATATGCTTGTCGGCTAACTGATAGGAAGCTAAATATTGGTGGGCATCCTGATTGAGTACATAAATCGGGGCATTGCCTTGTAATACTGATAAGAAGTTGCGTCGAGTCTTGCGGGGGGTGCTCGCAAAGAAAGTAAACCATTCATTACCAATCACCGTGCAATACCCATTTTTCCCACTGTGTCGTGCTCCGGTATCATCCGTGTGAACATACTCTGAGCATTTTAATCCTGCCCCTAAAACCGATGCCTGAGAGAGTGTGAAACACATCTATCTTTGCCCTGAGGTATGAATTGATTTGACCGACCGATATCTCGATACCCCATTCCAGTAGCTGCTCATGAATCTTTGGTTGCGTCACTCGATTGTGATAGTACTGGTGCAAGATATATCCCACTAGTTGCGGGCCATAATGTCCAGAATTGCTGATAAGCTGTTGCGCATTTAAACTGTGATAACAGCATTGCCTTTGTTTTTTATTTTTCGTACCCATTTTATAATTAACCCTCCTTCATTTAAAAGATGATTTAACAAACATTCTAATTCTTCAATTGATTTGAAAACTCGATTGGCAATATATTCTTTTGCTGAATGCCAAACCAATTCAATTAAGTTATAATCAGGACTATACTCGGGAAGATA
>NZ_JAAHGN010000985.1:0-2869 GCF_010672485.1 Moorena sp. SIO2C4
TGGTAAAGGCTGTCCTAGCCGCCACTACTGCTTTATCAACGTCTGGGGCATCAGCCTCAGCCACATCACAGATCACCTCTCCTGTTGCAGGGTTAATCGTCTCGAATCGTTTCCCAGAGGCGCTGTCTACCCATTCGTTATTAATCAGCAGCTGAGTTGGTCCGATTTTGACCGTTGGCTGTGGTGTTGTCTTTGGTGTAGGGGCAGTGACCATAATCGTCTCCTGTTGTTAAGTTGATTTTTTATGACATCCTCAATTCTAATGGTGGATTGTAAACTGAAAATTTAACTAAAAATATATATTTTATTAATATTTTATTTGAGATTTTTAACTAAATTTAAATTTTTGCTTAATTTTGTTAACACTTTAGCCAGAGTATCCCTAATTATCCCTATGGTCATATCTATAGGGGTTCTGATATTAATCAGGTTGTACACACGTATTTTTTACCTGTTCCCTGTTCCCTATTGTCTATTCCCTAAAATCCCAAGCTTGTGTACCTAAACTATTTGAATATTTGATAAATGCTATAAAATATTACTATCCAATCACCCATTACCAATATTTGGTTGAACTCCATAGGTTTTAAACTTTTCTATAACTATCTGCATTTCTTCCTCACTCAATAATTGAGGTTCTCCATAAATCTTGTTAACGCTGAGGATTTTGAGATAAATTTGAGCCAAGGTTTCTAGCTCTTGGGCGACTTTCAGAGCGTGCCTTAGATCTTTGCCACAGGCAATCATACCATGATTTTTTAACAAACAGGCAAGGGAATTTCCCAATGCTTTTAGGGCGTTGTTGCTAAGTTCTTGAGTGCCAAAGGTAGCATAATCAGCTACCTTTATACTGCTCCCACCTGTCCTAGCAACCATATAATGAAAGCTGGGTATAGGTATACCCATACAAGCCAATGCTGTAGCATGGATGCTATGAGTATGGACAATAGCATTCACATCGGGTCGATTCAACAGTATGTCATAGTGAAATCGCCATTCACTGCTGGGTAAATAACGATTATTCTCAGCAAAAACCGGTTCTTTGTCTTTGCCGAAGTAGATTTTGCAGATTTTATCAGGAGTTAGGTCTTCGTAGTCTAGTCCACTGGGGGTGATTGCTATTGCCTCACCGATACTGTCTCTAACCCTGACACTCACATTACCACTGGTACCTTGATTGATACCAAGACTGTTCATGCGAAGACAGGTATCAATGATCTGCTGGGCGGTTATGGTTTCAACAGGGATTGACTTGATGATCATACTAAGTTGCACCTGATCCGGGAATTTGGGGACTTTATCAGCAATCTTATCCCCCTTTAGCACCACACAAACATAGCAATCCTAATTCCTAGGTGAACAATACTCCCCTAGTTGATTCCCTAGTTCGTTAGTTTGAGTTGCGAACTGTCACTGTTGACGAATCATACAGAATTACTATAGACACCGATGCACCGATAATCCAAACCTATCTTAATGTTTATAAATCCGTATTGTTCCCCTTGCTGCAATCAGAATCAATTGCTATTCATAGCCATGGCAATTAATTTATTGACAATAGGGGATACTATTCTTCAGGTGCGACCCGAACGCGCCCCGCGTCGGCTTTGCCGAAAGGTGCGACCCTAGGGCGATTTACTCGCCCTAGGAGGCGCGTACAAAGAGCGAATTTAATTCTTATAGCACTACGCGCTACTGTTAGGACATTGTCTTGATGCAAAGCGCGAGTGGGGGAAACCCCCAAGACCGTAATGGTGCGTTTTCCGCATCTAATTATTAAATTCGCCACGGGTCGCACCTCTGCATCGCTCCTAAACTCCGAAACGTAAGTAATCGCTTACTTTTGACTTCTGACTTCTAACTTCTGACTTGCGCGTAGCGCTATAATTTGACTTCTGACTTCTAACTTCTGACTTGCGCGTAGCGCTATAATGGGTCAAGCGCACCTAACCATCTTCCCTCTCCTGCCCCTCTTTCTCCTCCTCCCCATCTTCCCCATCTTCCAGCTCTTCCGCTGTTTCACAACTCAAATCGGATTGCTACAGCATGAATTAAAGCCGAGGGACACTCAACAACAAAAGTCACCTATCACTATGGCAAAAGCAATAGGCGACTAACTCCTCTCTATGGATTAGATAATTACATCAATTAGGTAACATTGGCAACAACGGATTGGTACTTGACCAGATCAGCGATCAGCTGTTTGGCTCTTTGACAGTAGCTTGAACATCAACACTCTGAACACCTTCAACCTGGATTGCCAAAGGTGCAATCTGACTCAAGTCATCATCAGACGATACTTTTCCTGAGATAGTCACAATTCCCTCTGCGGCTTCAACTTCCAACTTGCTATTGGGGAGATTGGTTTCTAAATTATTAAGTACTAAACTGGCTAGTTGGTCATCTTCATCAAGGTTTTCTAAGTTACCCAAGGCTTGATTTGGCTCTTGAGTAGTTACAATATTCGACTCGATTTCCTCTTGGGTTCCTTTGACCATGGCATCGCCTTGGTTTCCCTCAGACCGTAAGGTTACTAGTTGTTCATCGTTTTGATCTATAGAGTAGGAGGCTTCATCACTTGTCTTAGCCTCATCGCAAGCAGCAGCACCAAACAGAATCACTCCACCTAGTAAAATTGGCATCAACTTATTCATCTTTGATTTCTCCTTGTTTTCTCCTTGTATTTACTCCAATCCAGTCCGGTTAATCACTTCATATTTAGGTAAATCGCGATATATTAAGTGTTAAGTATTAAGTCAAACTTTACACTATCAAATTATCGAATAAACCTAACTAATAAGTAGTCAAACGGACGGGATATAATTCCCACAAACACCAAACTTATTCAGCAGGTGCGCTTGACCTTGGA
>NZ_JAAHGN010000986.1:0-2868 GCF_010672485.1 Moorena sp. SIO2C4
GCTGAGAGCTAATAGCTGAATGCTGATACCTGATAGCTAATAGCTAAATGCTGATACCTGAGAGCTAATAGCTGAATGCTGATACCTGATAGCTGATACCTGAGAGCTAATAGCTGAATGCTGATACCTGATAGCTGAATGCTGATAGCTGAATGCTGATAGCTGAATGCTGATAGCTAATTAAATTTTATAAAGGGAGTCCCCTTCCAGTATTCAAGATGGAAGAATTAAGCAAAATCAAGCTAAAAATTCCTATTGTTTTAGGGAGTTGCCGCATTGGTCGGGAAAGTCTCAAAGTAGCGAAATTTATTTTAGGAGAACTTATTGAGCAAAACCGAATAGATACTGAACTGATTGACCTGGGTGAGTATAAGTTACCCATGTTAGAGGAGCGATTACAGGATAGCTCAAATCCTCCTGATAATGTCCTACAGTTTTGCTCTAAGTTAGGTCAAGCAGATGGGATATTACTGGTTACTCCTGAATACAAAAATGGCTATCCTGGAGTCTTAAAAAATGCCCTGGATTATCTGGAACCCCAAGCTTTAAAGTATAAACCTATTGGTATATGTACCGTGTCTTCTGGGAGATTTGGAGGACTTGATTGTTTGGCGCAGTTACGATTAGTCTGCCTGGCTTTAGGTGGGTTACCGATTCCAGATAAATTGCCTGTTGCTAAGGTGAAGGAATTATTTGATGAAAATGGTAAATTATGCGATTTTGGGTTTAAACCCAAAATCGCATCCTTTATTAATGAACTGGTTTGGTACAGCGAAGCGATGGTTAATCAAAAGCAGTTTTCAAGTTTATTTTAAGTTATATTAACTTTTTGGCAAAAGTTGGTTGCCGTATGAAAGACTGTCATAGTAATTCTCTGGATGAGATGAAAATACAGATTATGGGGTGTTTATTTCTATTCCTACGCAGGCTACTTATCGTGGCGATAGCAGGCGTTTTCATCTCTATAGGTACATTTCCAGGGGAAGTAATGGCGCTTACATTGGCTGAGGTTCCGATATCTCCAAACGGTGTGACATCTTCAAGCATGGCATCACCCCAAAAGGATGCACTTCCAGAAATTGACTTTTTGCAACTTCCAACGGGACAGGCAACTTCCATACCTCCTGATACCTGTCTTACCCAGACTCCGCGACCATTCCCAAATCCGCCCTTCCTGCCTGTCGAGCGAGGCGTATACGCTGATTTGGACATAACCTTAACCGCAGACCAAGGTCAGATCGATTTTGGAGGTGAAGAAAAGTGCAATGGACTGCTCTATCAGCTTTCCAGTCCCTACAAGGTTGATGGCAACTTCGACTTCAGCTACACTCCCCCAACCTTACGGATATTACCTAATAATACTATCAATTTAAGCCTGATCAATAACTTGTGGAACATCCCGACAAAGCCACAGTCTTCTCAAAATACCAACCTTCATTATCATGGCTTCAATGTATCGCCACTACCTGGTTCTGACGATGTACTCATACATGTTCCCCTTTTAGCATCATCAGCCACTCCTCAAGATCCATACCCAATGGAGGTAGATATACCACCCACCCATCAGTCTGGGTTGTTCTGGTATCACCCCCATTTCCACACCACCAGCGACATACAGGTTCTGGGTGGCATGTCAGGTGGGATTATCATTGAGGGTATTGAGAAATATTACCCCATTGTCACTAACCCAATTGCCACTAAGGAGCCAATTCTGCTACCCCCTGCTAGCCGAGTTGAACTGCTAGTGATTGCCGGTCAATCTGGAGACACGTACAATCTCGTCTCATTATTACCGTTACCTCCGAGCACAGAAACCCCAAAGAAAGCGTACCAATTAGCAACGGTTGCCGTAACAGGGGATCAAGTAACCTACAACACTGGAGGAAAGTCTTTAGTTGATTATATAACTTCCCAAACCCCAACAGAACTAGATCCGAGCCAGCCATCTCCCCATGAGCTAGCCCAACTGTATATCCCTAACAATCACAAGGGTACTTTCACCTTTGGGAACCCGAGGAAGGGCGTGTTCACGATCAACGACAAAGTGTACGATCAGAACCGGATCGATACAACTGTTCAAGTAGGCGATATCGAAGAATGGACGCTGTTAAATGCAACACCTGGCCACCATGCCTTCCATATCCACCAACTCGATTTCTTGAACATGACTAACTACGACCCCACTAAGCCCCAGGGGGATCAGGATACAGTCGATATGCCACCTTGTATAACAGATAATAATACACAAACTTGTAAAGAACTAAGCAAAACTGTGGTTCGTATTCCCTTTGTGAACCCGGTCATTACTGGCGTATTTGTCTATCACTGTCATATCCTAGCTCATGAAGACAGGGGAATGATGCAGAATATTAAAGTGATAAATCCTCCTCTAGCCGCGCCCGTTAGGGATGTTTAGGAGTGAGCGGAGTGTTTTTTCTCTGGTAGACGGAAGTTCTTAAGGGGAACTTCCTCTGTTGCTGCCGTTCTAAGGAGATTGTTAATGAATAAAAGCCTTGCAGAAGAACAAATCGTCCAAGCCAACAAGAGAAGGAAAATTAGAGTAACCTACATCATAGCAACAAATTTACGATTTAAGCGCTTTGAATGGATCTGTAGTGAATTAAGCAAAGAGAGGTTTGAATTATCATTTGTATTACTAGACCAAGGACCAACAGACCTGTCGGAATATTTAACAGCACAAAAAATTCCCTATATTAGCATCAAATACTCGAATAAATATAGCCTTAACCTGTTTTGGGCTATCTGGAAGAGCTACCGTTATTGTCGCCAGAATAAGACTGATATCGTACATACATATGCTGTAGATGGCTCCCTAGTCGGCTTGACTGCTGCCTATTTAGCAGGGGG
>NZ_JAAHGN010000987.1:0-2864 GCF_010672485.1 Moorena sp. SIO2C4
AAGGTTGAAGGTTGAAGGTTGAAGGTTGAAGGTTGAAGGTTGAAGGTTGAAGGTTGAAGGTTGAAGGTTGAAGGTTGAAGGTTGAAGGTTGAAGGTTGAAGGTTGAAGGTTGAAGGTTGAAGGTTGAATAAAAAATATGCCAGTTAACTGTTGCTTGACTTATAGCATTTTTGGCGTTGCTAATTGATTTTTGATTTAGCGATCACTAACTTGAAGTTATACCTGAATTCAGCAACGCCCATCGCTTTTGCTATCAATTAAGTTTCACATCTCAAATTCGAATTATATATTATAGCTAGTCAACGGATAGCTAGTCAACGGGGTGCAACTTGTTTTCCTTCCTGAATTTGCTCAGTGGGATGCAAGATGACTATTTCTCCTTCTCGAAGTCCTTGTTGAATCACTGCTTCAAGATTACTGCGCTGACTAATTATAATCTGACGTTTCTTCGCTTGGTTGTTTTCCACCACAAACGTACACCAAGTCTGGAAGTTGGAGCGCTGGATACTCCCTTGATGATCTGAAAATTGGTTACTTCCCTGTGTTCCCCCTGTTGCAGACACGGACAAATCATCCCTATTTTGTGCAATCGGGTCCAAGGAGCTATTTTGTTGTGAGTCGCAGCGGAAAATGGCACTTAAGGGAACGACTAGCACATCTGAGCTTTCCCAAACTACAATCCGTGTTTCTACTCGGTAGCGATCACCTAAAGGAATTGGGGAATCTACAAAATTAGCGATCGCATTCACTCGCTGTTCTTCTACCCCAAGAGCTGAAATTTTGGTAAAACCTGAGGGTTCGACGTACTTCACCTGAGCGTTTAGGGTGCGCTCTCCCCCCCAATGTTCAATGAACATTTTTGCTCCTGGCTTGACTTTGACCGCATCAGTAGAAAGCAAATCAACGACAATCTCTAGGTCGGCAGGATTTCCTAGTTCCAACAGGGGAGTTCCGGCTTCTACATATCGAGCACTTTCTTCTAGGACTCGTAGGACATAACCATCAATTGGGGAATGAATTTCGGCACGGGCTGCTTCATCGGCTAGCTTGGCAAGTTCAGCTTGAACACTGGCAATGCGAGCATTGTAGACATCAAGTAAATAGTCAGGGTCTCTCTGTTCGGCTTGGAGAATGGCACGGGCTTCTTTGGCTGCTACTACTTCAGCGGCCACACTGTCCACTTCCCGTCGTGCTGCTTCTAATTCCCTCTGGCAGGTAGTTTCTAACAATTGAGCTGTTTCGAGGTCTTTACGAGAGATTGCGCCATCAATGTATAACTGTTGGGAGCGTTGGCGATCGCGTTTTGCTTGCTCTAGTGCTGCTAATGCTTGCTGGACCCGAGCTTGAGCTTCTTGCTGTTGGGCTGCTGCTGACCGGATCCGGGCTTGAGCCTGGAATAAAGCTTCTGGTTTTGGTCGCTTGGTTGCTACCCCATCACGCTCTGCTTGCCATTGCCTTAGCCGTGCTTGAGCTTCTCGGACGTCTGCATCTAGAGGAAGGCGGTCAATTTGGGCAATTATTGCCCCTTGTTTAATTTTATCTCCTTCATCTAGTTTAATCCTCGCCAGCCGACCGGCAACAGGAGCTGAAACTACGAAGCGGGAGCGGATACGGGTCTTTCCCTCTCCATCCACTGTTACTTGCAAACTACTGCGTTTAACTTCGGCTAGATCAACCCGAATCGGTGCAGGACGAAATGCTAGGACAACTACTGTGATGATGCCAACTCCAACCATAAGGTAAGTTAGCCGTTGAGGAAGGTGCTTCATGAAGTGTCTAAAATCGCGGAATTGATTTTGCGATCGCAACAGTATTTAATTACTACTATTTAATTACTACTATTTAATTACTGCTATTACTTTTTTACTGTTCCATAGCTTGTGTTAGTTACGGGTGCATCTCCTAAAAGCTGTTTGACCTGATGGTGCGTTACGGGGCGGGCTGTTTCAACCAGGAACGAAGAGGCGGAAAATCAGGGCTAGCCCGCCCCTAACGCACCCTACGCAACATTTCTAAAAGTGAGATGCACCCTTAGTTACAACATGCAAACTAAGCTGAATACAAAGGAATCAGCAGGCTCCGCACTGATGTAACTATCACCATGTTGATGCTTATTCCCTGGTTTTCAAAACAGCGATTAAGTCCAGACGATTCAGCTTTCTGCGGATAATTAACCCAGAACATAATGCTGCTACTATTACGATAACAAATGTAAAAGCATAGGTATCTTTAGTAATAATTAAGGGAAAACGGTAAAGTTCAGAATTATAGGCAACAGACATTAAAGCAGCTAAACCGTATCCGAGTCCAAAACCAATTGGAAGGGCGAGTAGGGTAAGAATAACTTGTTCACCTAGGAGAATAAAGGCAATTTCAGCACGAGTGAATCCCATAATCCTGAGACTGGCTAATTCTCGTCCTCTTTCTGATAGGGCAATCCGTGCTGAGTTATAGACTACGCTGAAGGTAATAATGCAGGCAAAAATTACTAGTACTGCTGTGAAGACTCGCAGAAGTTTAGCACTAATTTCCTCAAAGCTTTCTAGGTTGGCTTCACGGGTGGCAATACCGGTAATGGCCGGTAGACGTTTGAGGCGATAGTAAAGCTGACTAGCAAGGTGAGGATCAACGGAGAGGTAAGCACCAGAAATAGTTTGTCCTTCTCGCATCAGTCGGTTGAGGGCATGGATATCCATATATGCTGAGACACCGAAGAGTTCATCCACCAAGCCGACTACAGGAACTTGACGCACGGGACGGCTTCCTTCCAGGACTTCCACGGTTAGGGTATCTCCAGCAGTAACACCTAGGATTTCGGCTAGTTTGGTAGTCATGACAACTCCGTCTGGGGGTAGATGCACGGA
>NZ_JAAHGN010000988.1:0-2850 GCF_010672485.1 Moorena sp. SIO2C4
TATTCTTCATTATATATCTATAACCTGCAATAACAAACAGTACTCATTATTGCGTTCAACAGTTTTTAATAGTAGCAATGTTGTTTAGATGATGTCTAGGATAGCTTTGTACCGAAAGGCCAAGGCCAATCCCCAGCATTGTCTAATGATTCTCCGTCCGACACCAAGGTTCCTGGTAAACTCGATTTACCGAGGAAGGCTTCCTCTTGGAGTACCAAAAGGCGGCTTTGTTGGGTATTGAGGGAAAAAATCACAGGATCAACCCCGACCTGGACGTTGGCTAGAGCTGGTAGTTTGACCTGTTTGGTGCTGCTTTGGGTCATTGGTACAACTGCTCTTGATGGATATAGTCCTTAACCAGAGGAGTCAGTGCTTTTGTATCACCATTCTCACGATACGCTGTAGAGGAAACTGATGGTACCGTAATATCAGCGATCGCTAATTGTGCTCCTAGATGCTTCAACTTTTCTAAACTAGCCTGATCTACTCCATATCCTGAACGAGGTATCACCAGCAACTGTACTTGTTTTAACAATTGTTCAATTTGATACCAACGGGGCATCTGACGGACTAAATCAGCACCAATCACCAGAGTCATGTTTGCCTGTAATCCCCAGCGCTGTTTAGCTAGTGCTATGGTTTCCAAGGTTCTAGAGCTACTCAAGTCGGGGCTGACACGGATCGGATTTTGATACGGGTCAATCTCCTCAATCAGTAACTTGAGCATGTGGGAACGTTGTTCTAGGGTAGTCTGATGAGACTTGAATGGATTATCTGACGCCCAAACCACCACTTGGTCATAGTGATGGGATAGCCACTGGAGAATGGATTGATGAGCACAAGTTGGGGGATCTGCACTGGTACCAAACAGGGCTATATTGACCATAGTTAGTTAAAAGTTAGTTAAAAGCTCAAAGGGGTTTGAGATTAGGTTTGCTCTTCAGTATCTAGTGCGTGAAAAGCGATCTAAGCCTAGGCTTGGGTTTTAGCTTCAGAATTCTAAAATTTAAACGCGCCACGGCTTAGGGTACACTCAAAGGAAACAGAATGGGATGGATGCGCGTCCCGCAATTAAGCGAACGCTTCAACTGCTACACGCTATATATAGCTTATTTGCTTCAGCCCTGAGACCAATGGTGAGAGCCCCCTAGTTGATTGACAAAAGTCCTTAAACTAGGGGGCATGACAGTTGGTACAATGGATATAGCCTGAGAAATCCGACAAATCAAATAGGATTTACTGAGAACTCCAACTGATCAGGACTTATCCAGGAACTCCCTTGAGTAAGGTGCGTTATTAACCCACCTTACTAAGCTGTCGCCTATTTAATTTGTCTATTTTTGAATAAGCGGGAAAAACTATACAATCTTCTCCCCTTGCCGATTCAATTTATAAATCAATTAAATGTAGATGCGACCAATATGTAGATGCGATCAATATAATATGCTTGATGTAGATGTTTTACAGCTTACTTACCTTTCTTCCCACTGTTCTATCTCTTTCATCCCACCACCAATAATCTCTCTAAAAGTGCAACGCCCCTCAAAGTGTGGGAGTTTCAACCGCCCGATACTGTAGCGTGGCCATTCGCGTAGCGTGGCCCAAAGGCCAAGGCCAATCAACTGGTGCGATCTCACCTCCATTGCCTAGGCTAAGCTTGTTTCAAGCCTATTGTTTCAAAATAAACACCGGATCCTGAGCGTTTAATTCAATTCCCTCCTGGTCAAAGAAATCCTTAATCATTTTACGAAGCACTAGCTTGATCTGGTGGTGCTTTCCTGGTTTAACTTTGGTAATGGTTCGTATGGACAGATCAAAATCCCCAAAGTCCTCGATTCCATCCACCTTGGTCGGTTCAAGTACCTCCGAATACTTTTCTTTTAACTGGTGTCCCACCTTTTCAATCACCCTGTACACCTGATCGAGGTCAGCATCATATTCTATGCCAACTTCCACTACAGCATAGATATAATCCTTGGAGTAGTTGGTAATTGAGCCAATATCCCCGTTCCGAATAATATACATTTGACCATTGACGTGTCGAATACGGGTGGTTCTCAGTTCAATCGCCTCCACAATCCCCTCCGCTTCCCCTGTCTGGATATAGTCACCTACCAGGTAGTAGTTTTCAAAGAGGATAAAGAATCCACTAACCATATCGTTAATTAGATTCTGCGCCCCAAGACCCACTGCTAGCCCCACAATGCCAGCACCCGCTAGGATTGGGGTGGCGTCAATTTCTATGGTATCGAGGATCAATATACCCGAACCAAAGTAAATCAAGTACTTCAGTAAACTCTCTAGTACGGGAATAATCGTTAACCGCTTCTTTCGCTGCACATCAGTCAGCTTCGGGTACCTCAGCAGTGCTTCTTGGAGGAACAAATTGGCGATCACGATCAAGCCGCGACTCAGGAAGATGATACCGATAATTTTGACAGCTTTCGATCCATAGGTGGCTAAGTTAGCAATTATCTCTATCTGCTCAACCACCAGGGTGGCAATGCTAACATAGATTATATATTCTAGGCACCGCTTAAAGAAAGGAATCAGATGCCTGAGATTGCTATAGAATCGCAGGATATTCTCAGGGCTAGAGTATTGAACAGTCAGGGTGTCTATGCTATCGATAATGACCACAATGGATCTCAGAATGAGCAACCCGATTCCAATAATCAGATAGATGTTCAGAAGAACGTACAGATACTTAGCTGTGGATTCTGGCACTTTCAGAAACTGGCTACACCAGATTAGGGAAAGCAGCCAGAGTCCACTGGTGAGGATTTTGGTTAAGTAACTAAAGAAATCCTCAATGCTTTCATCACTAGCAGTGATTTGTTCTAGTTTCTA
>NZ_JAAHGN010000989.1:0-2845 GCF_010672485.1 Moorena sp. SIO2C4
CTGGGGGGAACAAGAATCAATTTGCTGGTAGAAGTCCCCCAAAATTGGGGGACCAACGGGGGCTTGGATGTAGCAAATGAGACTTTTCAGACAACCTCTAAAAAGCGCTACTCCCGACTCCCGATTCCCGACTCCCGACTCCCGACTCCCGACTCCCTACTCCCTACTCCCGACTCCGTCACCCAAATTAAAACTGCTATAAATGAAGACATAAATTCACACCATAAATTCAAACAATGATTCGAGCCTACGCAGCCCACGAACCTGGTGGAGAACTGAAGCCTTCTGAATACGACCCAGGGGTTTTGGGGGAAGAGGAAGTAGAAATCAATGTGGAATACTGTGGTATTTGCCACAGGGACGTGAGTATGTTGGATAACGAGTGGGGACTAACTCAGTATCCCTTTGTACCAGGTCACGAGGTCGTTGGTACCGTGGCCGCATTGGGAGAGAACGTGACCACGCTCCAAGTTGGACAAAGAGTGGGACTAGGCGATCGCTTAATCTCTTAGCACCATAATCCCTTAACTTTCACAATTGTGTGTCTTTTCTTAACAAACTCAGCAATTTAAGGATTAATTCCATAACTAACCTTAACAAATCATCATTATAATCCCGCACCACTAATCGGTTATAATGAAATTGGGATGAACAAATACATCCTGATGATTTAACTTCTAGGGAGGCCAAAAATGAAATTCAATATTTTGGCAACGCTAACTTTAGTCGCTTCTCTGTTCTTCACCGGTTCAGCCGTAGCTGAAAACCCAGACCAGGTGCAACAGTTGCTTTCAACTGGTGAATGTCCAGGGTGTAATTTAAAAGGAGCGGATCTATCGGGTGCACATCTACTTGGGGCTGATTTGAGGAATGCTAACCTGCAAGGAGCAATCTTAATTGAAGCCAACCTAGAAGGTGCTGACCTGACTGGTGCCAACTTAAACGGGGCTAACTTAACCCAAGCCTTTGTCACCAACGCTAGTTTAAACTGTGCTAATCTCAACCAAGTGAATTTGACAGCGGCCAAGCTTTACGACACCGATGTGTCTGGAGCTGTCATGAACAAAGTTACCTTAACTAATGCCGAGATATTTGAAACTGGCATTGGCATTGGTGGTAGTGCCGAGGAATTCAATTTCAATGTCGAGTGTAGAGTAGATTCTTGACTGTCAAGGTAGGGTGGGCAAAAACATTTTGGTTGAAATCAGTATTAATGATTAGACAACTTTGCCCACCCTACTGTCAAGGTGGTAGGGTGGGCAAAAACATTTTGGTTCAAATCAGTATTAATGATTAGACAACTTTGCCCACCCTACTGTCAAGTTGGTAGGTGGTAGGGTGGGCAAAAACATTTTGGTTGAAATCAGTATTAATGATTAGACAACTTTGCCCACCCTACTGTCAAGGTAGGGTGGGCAAAAACATTTTGGTTCAAATCAGTATTAATGATTAGACAACTTTGGCCACCCTACTGTCAAGGTGGTAGTGGTAGGGTGGGCAAAAACATTTTGGTTCAAATCAGTATTAATAATTAGACAACTTTGGCCACCCTACTGTCAAGGTGGTAGGGTGGGCAAAAGCATTTTGGTTCAAATCAGTATTAATAATTAGACAACTTTGGCCACCCTACTGTCAAGGTGGTAGGGTGGGCAAAAGCATTTTGGTTCAAATCAGTATTAATGATTAGACAACTTTGGCCACCCTACTGTCAAGGTGGTAGGTGGTAGGGTGGGCAAAAGCATTTTGGTTCAAATCAGTATTAATGATTAGACAACTTTGGCCACCCTACTGTCAAGGTGGTAGCTTGTAGGGTGGGCAAAAACATTTTGGTTCAAATCAGTATTAATGATTAGACAACTTTGGCCACCCTACTGTCAAGGTGGTAGGTGGTAGGGTGGGCAAAAGCATTTTGGTTGAAATCAGTATTAATGATTAGACAACTTTGCCCACCCTACTAACTCTATTGGTATCTGTGCAGCTCAACCATTAGTTGTTATGATTGGGAACTAACCCAAAAAATCCCAAGGGAGGGAAAGTTGACCGAATTTCTAGATTTTCTTAAGCACAAATATGCTTATGTTGCCATTGGTGAATTCAAGCCAGGCAAATTTCAAGAAGCTCAGGATCTTTACGAGAAAGCTGTATCTACCTATATCCAAGGGTTCAAAGGCGCTTACCTACTGCAAGAACCGGGAACCGATAGAGGCATTGCTGTGATCTTTTGGGAAAGCATAGCAGACATGGAAGATCATCAAAGTGAAGCCTATGAGGCAATCTTAAACCAAATGTCTCACTTGTTTACCAAAGCTCCCACCACATCGTTCTACGAAGTTTGCAGTGAAATCCAGCCTCCCAATTAGCTGGAGAATTGAGAATTGAGAATTGAGAATGAAGAATTTAGAATGAAGAATTTAGAATGAAGAATTTAGAATGAAGAATTTAGAATTTAGATCGCATTAGCCGTAGGGTGCGTTAGGGGCGGAAAGCCTCTGATTTTTTGCCTCGTTGCCAGGGTTGACATAGCCAGCCCCGTAACGCACCACCTGTCCAGTGCGATCGCATTCAACAAAATATATACAAATAATATCTCAAGAGCGGATGGGGGGAATCGAACCCCCATCATCAGCTTGGAAGGCTGAGGTTTTACCACTAAACTACATCCGCACTGTTTCCAGCACTTCTAGCATCATAACATAAGAAAATCAAAGTGCCACATTTTTTAGCTTCCGGCAAAAGAAGCCCCACAACGAACATGCGCAGCATGAGTGTGGGATGAATTTTGCACAGAGTCTTTCACTTTAGACCAATCGATGTGTTATACTGGAAATACTGACTTTCAAAGCCG
>NZ_JAAHGN010000099.1:0-11861 GCF_010672485.1 Moorena sp. SIO2C4
CCGAGACCCATGCCCGCTCCTCTGCCAGCCCCAGTAAATCCCATGCCCATGAGTGGTAGTCCTTACAATTCGGGTTTAGGTCAGCTGCCCTATCTGAGAAGTTCCCCAGCCCCCCGGCCAGTAGTCCCGATTAATCCCATTCCCATGGGGGGCACTAGTTATGGCTTGGGCTTAGGTCAGCTACCTTACTTAAATACCATTCCAGGGCAGGTACCAGGGCAAATCATGGCAGTACCAGTGGTGCCAAATCCCAACATCCCTGGCTTGAGCCAGTCTCCTTTCCCAACTACCCCCCCAGGTCAGGTACCAGGGCAAGTCATGCCCATCCCAGTGGTGCCAAATCCCAACACCCCTGGCTTTGGCCAGTCTCCTTTTCCAGCCACACCCCAACCACCGCTACCAGGGCAAGTCACTCCGATCCCAGTGGTGCCAAATCCCAACACCCCTGGCTTTGGTCAAGTACCCTTCTTCCAACCAGCACTACAACCCTGGCCACCGGCTCCCAACTCAAACCTAAATCGTCCAACTTCTCCGCCAGGCAATTCAACCGCCCAATCCACCGGTCGCCCGTTGCTGCCTAGCACCGCTCTAACCCCAGCATCCTTGCGTTTCCAGGGCAGCTTCGTGACTCAAGGGGAAAATTCAGTAGCCAGAGCTCGCTTGGACGGAAACTATGTGCTAACGCCCCAATTCCTGTTTGGAGCTACCCTAGATCTGACTAGCGAAAATGACCAATTGGTAGACTCACCTAACGAAGGGGCAACTATCAATCAGTTGTTCTTTACGGCTGCTCCTGCTAGCACCTTACCCACTCTGCGGTTTTCCGTCGGTCAGTTGGATTTAACGTCCTACTTTGATCGGAATAGTTTTGCCAAGGATGGGGTAAGCCATTTCTTTAATCCAGTTTTTCAAACTAATCCAGCCTTGAGTGCTACTGCGATCGCATCTCGTCCAGGTTTATTGGTTAACTGGGCAGTGACAGACAATATAGAAGGCAAAGTTGCTCTGTTTTCATCAGCTGAGAGTCTGGAGCGATTTGACCTCAATGGCTTGGCAGGAGAAATTGGTCTGCGCTACGATAATGTGATCGTGCGAGGAACCTATGCCTCAGGCAGGGATGGTGGTGCCAATAGTGGCTTCCGGGAAATTTTCTCCATCGAACGGGGAAGGGATGACTTTGGCATCAACAAGAATGATGATGAAGAAGCATTTGGTGTCAATGGCGAAGTGTTTATTCCTGAACTGAATATGGGCATATTTGGTCGCTATGGGATTTACCGCAACCGGGATTTGGATGAAGAGGGAAACACCTACAGTTTCGGAATCACCTTCTTGGATTTATTTTCTAAGAATGACCGGGTAGGGTTAGCCTATGGTCGGGATCTGTCCAATGAGGAATTGCGCCAGGAAAATGGGGATGATGTACCAGATGTGTTAGAGCTATACTACGATTTCCAATTTTTACCGAATGTGCGGCTTGGTTTTAGCCTTCAGCAACGCAATAGTTTCAAGGAAACGTTTGCCGGATTTCGATTGAAAACCGATTTTGATGTAACTCCTAGAGGTAGGTTTACTCCATGATTCTAGAGGAAGGCAAAAGGAACAAGGGAAAAGGCTTACCCCCCATAAAGAGCGGAGAATCCTCAGGTCAGAGGCAAAAGGCAAAGGGACTGGATTCACATTGCCATCAGTGTCGCCGTGTGGTAAAGTTTTTTCCCATTTACCTCTTACCCTTGACCGTTTACCTCTTACCATTGACTGTTTACCTTTTTCCTCTTGCCTTTTGCCTTGAGGCAGCTCAAGCCCAAACTATTCCGGTGCCGATTATCAGAGCCTTTAATCTGCTCAGGGAAGGACGAGTGGAAGAGGCAATTAAAGAGTTTGAGCAAGCTGTCCAGCGTTATCCCCAATCCATTGATGCGAAGATTGGCCTAGCCATCGCCTACCGCCGACAGGGATTGATTGACCAAGCTTGGGATGCCTATCAACAGGTGCTCGCTCAAGACCCCACCAATGAGTTAGCCCTAAGTGCAGTAGGTCTGCTAGGGACATATAAACAAGAATGGCAGACTCAGGGAATTGAAGCCCTTACGGTCTTGCTCGATATCAATCCCAATGATACAGAAGCTCGTGGCAGGCGAGCTCTGCTGTATGGTTATCAGCAGCGATTTGGTGAGGCGATCGCAGACTATGAAATTGTGCTGCAAACTGACCCTAGTCCAGATGTGCTAATAGGGGCAGCAGAAGTTTACACCTACAACGGTAACCCTCAAAGGGGTCTGGAACTCTTTAACCAATACCTCGCTACGGGGAATGTGATTAGTGGCTATGCTGTCCTGGCTTATGCCCAATCCTTAAGGCAAACCGGCAATGCGGCTCAGGCGGTGCAGGTTCTGGAAAACGAGTTAGTGGGGTTCGCCCTCATCGATCAACTCGACGACCTAGGCATCCAAACCAGAGCCGCCCTCTCCCAAGCCTATGCCGAAAATGGACAGATCTCTGAAGCATTGGCCGTATTAGAGCCTTTACAAGGTATCCCCCAAGCCACATTGCCCTTAGCGCGATCGCTAAATGAAATTCGCAATAAAAATCAAGATCCAGCCCTGGAACCCCAAGTCTCTATGCTCTACCGCCAGGCACTGGCAGAGAATCCTAATGACCCTAACTTAATTCGGGAGATAGCTGATGTGTTCACAGGCATACCCAGCGAACGGGCAACCGCATTGCAGCTTTACCAACAACAGCTTGCCTTCGAGCCTGATAACCGTAGTCTGATGATTAAGATCGTGGGTCTGGAAAGTCAGACCGGGTTAATTTCTCAAGCTCAATTGAGCAACCGTCTAGCGACCATACTGATTCCCCTACCTACTGAACCCAGCGAATTGCAAGCGGTGGCAGACGCCTTGATCCCGATCGAGCCGCCGGGGCCAGAATTTCTATCTATTTACCAAAATATCCTGGCATCTGGGGTTAACGCGCCCTTTTTGTACTTTCGGATCGCTCAACTTTACATTGAAGCCAATGACTTGATCTCAGCTAGAAATGCGTTGGCTACATATACCGCCACACCCCAGGGAGCTAACGATCTGGTAGTACAGTTGCTAGCGGCAGATATTGAACGTCTTGAGGGTAACTGGATTGCTAGCCGCCAGCGTTACCAAGCCTTGATTGCCAGCAACCCACAACGGGATATTCTCAATGGAGCATTGCAAGGATTGTCATCTATACTTCTGCTACAGGATAGACCAGGGGAAGCTGTGGCAGTTTATGACCAACTAGTGGCGCTCAATCCTAGTGATGTTAACCTACAGCTAGCACGAGCTACAATTGCCTATCAAGCGAATCTGATTCCAGAATCCCAAGCTGAGGCATTTGTCTACTATTGGTTGCAGACACAACCCAATGTGCTTCCGCCCCAAGAACTCTTTGCTCTAGTCGGTGCTCTACCTGCCAATCCCACACGGGAACCCCTATACATTTCGCTGCTGCAATCTGAACCAGACAACATACCAGTAAACCGCCGTTTAATTCAGGTTATTGCTCAGCGTAGTCCAGAATTAGCTAGAGCTCAGGTGATTGAATTAGTCAATCGGGCTCCCTACTCCGTTCAGACATACTTGTTGCAGGGGCGATTGGCAGAAGCGATTGATCAGTTAGACATAGCAGAACGCGCCTATCAGGTGATTTTGACCGCAGAACCCAGTAACACTGAGATTATTGCTGCTTTAGGTGGTGTTCGTTTCCAACAACGACGCTTTGACTCCGCCAAGCAACTCTATTATAGGGGTCTTGCGATCAAACCCCTGGATTTCGGGGTACGTCGTGCCTTAGTTGGACTAAATCAGACAGAAGATTTTAAAGTCAAAGCCCTAGAACAGTTGGAACAGCTACGACTGGAGGAATTCAGTCGAGGGTCTAGTACTGCTACCCTGTCCCGTCAGAGACAGCAAATCCAAGAAGGATTTCTGTTCCGCAGGGGTTTCCAACCGCCTTGGGAACGTTTTGATTAAGGATAAAAAATGAAGTCTAGATGAAGTGTCAAGTGTAAAGAATAAATTCTAAATGAAGTATAAAGGATGAAGTGTCAAGGATGAAGAATGAAGTGTCAAGGATGAAGGATGAAGTATAAAGGATTAAGGTATGACAAGGGAAAATCCCAAATGGCAATTAACACTTAAAAATTGGCAGTTTTATAATCACAAATGAATAATCCAGACATTTAAAGCCAATATCAGAATTGAATAATTCTGAACTCTGATGTTTTTAGGCTAGGCTTAGGTTCAGACTTCTTCCCTTAAAAGACTACGTTGGATCAATCCAGAGGCTTGTATCCAACTATGTTTGAGGAGTAAATGTAAGAGCCGCAAATTTACGATGTCATACAACAGCCGTCAAGGTTTATTTATGGGTCGCACCCTCAGCGTTTCTATCGTTACTTTCACCATTATGTTGTTGAGTCTATGGGGTTGTGCTCCCCATCAATTGTCAAGACGATCTCCAACCCCTTCACCACCCCAGTCATCACCAAGCAAAACGCCTTCAGTATACCGTGAGTATCCTGAACCAGAGGCTCCCCAGACTGCTTTACCTATAGACGAAAGCGGTATTATAGCAGAAAGTTGGACTGTATACAAAGAGAAATTTATTCAAAAAGACGGGCGAGTCATCGACTACGAAGCAAGCGATCGCTCAACCTCTGAAGGGCAAGCCTATGGGATGCTGCGAGCGGTAATTGCCAATGACCCCACCACCTTTGCCCTGACCTTAGAATGGTCTCAAAACAATCTCAAGCGCTCAGGAACTAATGGTACTCTCGAAGACCAACTTTGGGTGTGGAAGTGGGGTCGTGATCAAAGCGGTAACTGGGGTGCGATTGACAGAAATTTTGCCAGCGATGCCGATATTGATGCAGCAACAGCATTAATCCTAGCTTACCGCCGCTGGAATCGTCCGGAATACTTGGACTTAGCCTTAATTAAGCTGGAAGATTTGTGGAACTTGTCCACCAAAGAGGTAAGGGGAAAGCGCTATCTTTTGCCAGGACCTGTAGCAGCCTTTGTGCCTTCTCCATCAATTCTATATCTCAACCCCTCATATCTTGCTCCTTTCTCCTTTCGTCTCTTTGCCCAAGTTGACCCCAACCATGACTGGTTAAGTTTGGTGGATAGTAGCTACCAGGTGTTAAGAGAGTCTTCCCAGGTTTCTGCTGTAGGCTTACCCAGCGATTGGATAGCCTTTGACACCGAAACTGGTCAATTCCAGCCATTGCCACCAGACAGTCCACTCAAAAGTTCTTATAGCTTTGATGCCTACCGAGTGTGGTGGAGAGTTGCTTGGGATGCAGCTTGGTTCAATACCCCAGAAGCATTTTCCTATCTCGGTACTGCCACGCAGCATTTGCAATCCCTGTGGCGTTCTTCTTCAAAGCTGCCCGCCAGGATTGACATCCAGGGAAAACCAACGGTGACTTACGAAGCCACTTCCCAATATGCCATGCTTTATTCTGCCCTACGTTTAATTGAACCAGCCATGGCTAGAGAATTGATAGAGCAGAAACTAATACCACAATATCAGGAAGGGATTTGGGATGATCAATCGGCCTACTATACCCAAAACTTAGCTTGGTTAGGGTTATTGCCTACCACAGCCATCGACCGCAACCTGTTAAATCCCAGTTAGGGAGGGGAATAGTTTAAACATACCAATAACTATACCGATAAATATACCGATCAATCTATACCGATCAATCAGGTGATACAGGTGACAAAAATGGTCTCAATCGTTAAAGTTAAGCCTAAGCCATACAACTTTTCTTTATAAATTAAGGGTGATCTTACTATTCTCCTAGTATTCTCTATAGTTACAATTATGAAATTCTTGTTTCGCCGCTCCCAAGCCCAAGATCCTACGACTAATCATCAACGACGTGCTCTCTATGGTCCTAGATTATCCTTATTGCTGCTATGTACAAGCATGGTCTTAACCCTGGGCATCGGTACTACCCTAACTAGAGCTCAAGGGGACGGTAACCTCAGAAAACAGGAAGACCAGTTCATCCAGAAGTACACCTTACCCAAAACTCCCACTAAGGCTCCAGTCTACAAACCTAGACCTCGTCCTCGTCCTCGGCCAGCTGCCCGACCTAGACCAAAAGCTGCTCCGGCAGCGCCACGACAAAGACGCTCTAATCGTGCCCCAGCAAGGGTTGCTCCCGCCCGACCTCGGCCAGCTGCCCGACCTCAGCCACGGCGGACCCAATCCCCCTCCCAGCCCCAACCTCGTTCACAGCCCCAATCTACTCCAAATCCGATTTCTTCTACCCCGAATATCCCATTAAGTGAGTACATCTTGCAATTTAATCGCTCTCCGATTGTAGGCAATCGCCTCCGTATGCGGGGGGTTTATTCGGAAGCAAGACTGGGCTTTACCCGTCCTCGGGGTTGGAAGATAAAAACCGCCAAAGCCTTAATCCGCTTCCAGCATTCACCAGCCCTGATGGCAAATCGCTCTAACCTGACCTTGCGGATTAATGGCACCAGTGTGGCAAGTGTCCCTCTCAACCGCAAGCAGTCTCAGGTGGCTAACGTCATGTTTGCTATCCCAACGACCCTGATCCAGGACTACAATGAACTTTCCCTAGTAGCCCAGCAACACAACACCAAGGGTTGTACGGATGGAGGGGATGCCACGTTGTGGACTGAGGTTTTGCCGGATTCAAAATTAATCTTCCAATACCAAGTTGAACCTATTCCCCTAAACTTCAGTCGCTATCCTTATCCTTTCTTTGATCAACTCAGCTTAGATGCCAATCCCATTGCTTATATGCTGCCGCAGGGGAATGTCCAGACCCGATCCGTGGAGTCCTTAGAATCTTGGTTGACTGCTGCGCCTCGTTTACAGGCTTCCCTAGGCAGGTTGGCTGACTTCCGTCCCATTACCACCCGTTTGGTAGAGACTATCGACGAATTAGAGTGGGGCGATAGTTTAGTTGTGATGGGGACTCCTGGAAATCAACCGGTTTTGAAGTCTTTAGAACTGCCCTTTACCTTCTCCGGGAATCAAATTTTAGATGGGACTCAGATTCCCTTACCCGATGATGTCGGTGTGCTGGCACTTACCACCGTCAATGATGGCAGTAACCCGGTCTTGGTGGTGACTGGCAATGGTTCAGATGGCGTGAAAAAGGCTGCCCAGTTTTTAGTACAGCCAGATACCAGTAAACTTGGCACAGGTCAATTAATTTTCGTGGATCAGGTTCCGGATGTACCAATACCATCCTCCAGAAATTGGCCTGGTTATTTGCCAGAAGAAAATTCCTTTACTCTAGAAGACATCGCTACTCAGCCCAATGGTAAACCCTTTAAGGACGTCACAGTGCGAGGCACTTCAGCACCACCGGTAGAGTTTGATTTTCGGGCCTTACCGGATGATCGCTTTAAACGGGGCAGTTCCATGAATTTAGTTTACAGCTATGGTCCCCAGGTCAATCCTCGCACCTCTGCTGTAGAAGTCTTACTAGATGATGTACTAATTGGTGGTAAACGCTTGACCAAGAGGGATGGCTCACAGCGAGAAACCCTGAAAGTGGATCTTCCTGCCAATCTGATTAAACCCACCTCTAAAATCAAAGTTGCTTTCCGGCTGAACCCCAGGGAACCAGAGGAGTGTGGTAAAATCACCGATCAACAACTAACGGGTACGGTTCATGCTGAGACCAGCTTCAAAGTTAATCGGGAGCCCTCAGTTCAACTACCTAATCTAGAACTGTTGCAAGTAGGTTACCCATTTGCAGCTCCTCAAGATTTGTCTAATACAGCGATCGTGTTGTCAGAGACGCCATCTGATAACGATCTGCTCACCCTCATGGCTATCAGTGAGCGTTTAGGACGTCTAAGTAAGGCAGATTCAGTACAAATGGATGTTTACACCATTGAACAATTGCCTGATCAGATCAAGAGGAAGCGAAATCTAGTTGGAATTGGCACCAGGGAGGAATTTCCCTTTCCAGAGGTATTTGAGTCAAGTGGTTTGCGTTTGAGTAATGCTCTAGGACGTCAGTGGGGTGAAGCTAGTGTCCAGACTCTACCGGATAGTGAAGGGGTAATTAAACAAATCATGTCTCCCTATAACAATCAGCGGGTACTTTTGGCTTTGAGTGGTCAAACGGAAAATGGCTTAGACCGCGTGCGGCAGATTCTCACTAAAGATTCTTGGTTCTACCAGTTGCAGAAGGATACGGTTTTAGTTAGTAGTTATCAACAAGACCCTGCTGGTTATGACCCCGATGCCTATAAGCTAGAGTTCTTTGAACTAGCCGGTTCTAAGAAGCGCATTGAAAAAACCTCCGCCCTCAGTAAAGCATCGTTCTTCCTCCAACGAAACTGGTGGTTCCTAGCTTTAGGTATTCTGGGGGTAACCTTCCTACTTTATGGCATTAGCCAGTTGTACCTCAAGCGTGTGACAGATCAAAAAAGTCATTAGGAATTAGTGATTAGTGATTATTCTTTAGTTTTAATTAGTCTTTAGGATTGTTTGTCTATTAAATAGGATTAAATCAAAATTCCACTGTCAGCTATCAGCTGATAGCTGACGGCTGAATACTTACATCAATATTAGTTTCACATCTCAAATCAAAATGCTATAAATTGCTATGTCTTTTTCCTTATTCAAACAATCGAGAAATAGGCAAAATCGCCCTCGTCGATCCCCTGTAATTACATTACTCGTTGATCGCCTACCTCGGTTTTTTGACCGAGTCCTAGCACGGCTAGGGTCGAATCACTTGTCGTGGCTGATTTTGCTGCTGGTGTTGCTATCCATACCCCTGATTACTACACCCCTAACAGTCAGGCAGCAGGGGATTGTAGCGATCGCACTAATATTGGTTGGTCAAGTGGTAGTGCGCACTGAAGCCAAACAATCTGATAAAACAGTCAGTGAGTATTTTCATCTGTTTTTAGTATGGCTGAGCCTGGTGACCACCATGCGCTACCTATACTATCGCTTTGCCTATACCCTAAATTTTGATACTTGGATCAACGGGTTTTTCTGTGTGCTGTTGTTGGGGGCGGAATTGTATGCAATTCTAACCCTATTGCTAGCTTATTTTCAAACTCTCAAAATCAAAGACCGAGAAACCGTTGATCTGGCTAACTATCCTCAAGACCAATGGTTCAAGGTTGATATCTACATTCCAACCTACAACGAGCCTGTGGAAATTGTCCGCAATACAGCAGTAGCCGCTCTGGCTATGGACTATCCGGAGGATAAAAAACAAGTCTATGTCTTAGATGATGGCAGAAAGTATCCAGAGCGTCGCAAAAAGTTGAAGCAGATGTGCGAAGAAATCGGCTGTAAATTGCTGACTAGACCTAACAATGATCATGCCAAGGCAGGTAATATCAACACAGCGTTTAATACTACCAAGGGCGATCTGGTATTGATTCTGGACTGCGATCACATTCCAGTGCGAAAATTGCTGATGCGCACAGTCGGGTTTTTCTACAACCCAAACGTATCCTTTGTGCAAACGCCCCACTGGTTCTTTAACCCCGACCCCTTTGAGCGAAATCTCCAGACTAAGGGTGAGATTCCAGTGATGAATGAACTCTTTTATAAAGTACTGCAAAAGGGCAATGACTTCTGGAATGCTTCCTTTTTCTGTGGCTCAGCAGCGGTAATTCGCAAAAACCATGCGCTGGAGATTGGGGGAATTGCCGTTGAAACCGTTACAGAAGATTGTCACACGGCCTTCCGACTCCATTCCTTAGGTTATGAGTCAGTGTACTATGACCAGATTATGGTTGCTGGCTTAGCCCCTGAAACCTTTGCCTCCTATGTGGGTCAGCAAGTGCGTTGGGCAAGGGGAATGGCTCAGATTCTACGGCTAGAATTCCCCTTGTTGAACTGGAAGGCAAAACATCTCACCTTAGGCCAGCGGATTTGTTATTTTTCAGCCACCTCCCACTTCTTCTATGGCTTTCCCCGGCTGATTTACGCTGTCACTCCCACTCTATTCCTATTGTTTGGCATCAATCCCATTCAGGGTTTGGGGCTAGAAACCTTATTTTATGCCCTGCCCCATCTACTGATTAGCCTCAATGCTAACTATATCACCTACAAAGAAGTTCGCTTTTCCTTCTGGAACGAGGTGTTTGAATTTGTGATGTCATTCCAGACGGGGTATGTCACTCTGATGGCGGTGATTAACCCCAAGCTCGGTTCATTTAATGTAACTGACAAGGGGGTATCGGTTAGTCAGCGGAGTTTTGATTGGCAGTCAGTACAGGGTCTTTTGGTAGTAACAGCTATAGTGATTGCTGCCTTACTAGCTGTTCCCTTTTGGCTGCTGCTCCGTCCAGAAGATGCAGAAGCGGTCTTGGTTAACGCCATGTGGTGCGTCTTTAACTTGATTCTGCTGACAGCAGGTTTGTTGGTTGCCTTTGAACAACCCCAACAACGCCCCAAACACCGCCTGCTACGACGCCTTCCGGTGACAATTCACACCACTGACCAGAGTTGGCCAGGGGAAACGGTTAATATCTCAGAAAGCGGAGTTTTAATTGCCTTAGATAGCTGGCCCAACCTACCTGATCAAGTAGACCTTGAAATTGTGGGAGATTACGGCAGACGAGCCTTTGTTGCTGGAGAAATTATCCGCAAGACACCGATTAGTGACCATCAAGTTCACCTTGCGATTAATTTGATCAACCTCACTCAAGCTCAGCTAGATGATTTAGTCCTAGTAATTTATTCCGATGTCAGGGAGTGGTATTCCCAGAAGCGTGCGACCTTAGACCGACCCATGGGCTCCTTAGGTTTCTTAGCCACTGGTGTGTTCCGTGCCTTCCGAGAGTTGAATACCCAAACTAGTACTAAGGTGCGTAAACAGATTAGGGCTACTGTTCAGCTTTATTGGGAAGGTAAGTTTTACAGTGGTAGGGCAACTGAAATGGGAGTGATGAGTTTACGGGTTGAATTAGAACGCAGCACTGCCTATTCTGATACCACGGAGCAAACTAGTCCATTGCTCACACCAGAAGATTTACGAAGAATGGAGCAAGACCAACCCTTCGTTGGCTTGCTATTGAGTCAGGAATCGACTAACCAGTTACCACAGCGATTGTTGGCTCAAATTGTGGATGTCGAAGATTTATCCGATCAAGTTGCCATTGAGTTGAAGTTCCCAGACCAATTAAAGCAGAAACAGGAGACCAAAATTAAACAGCTTTTGAAAGTACTGTAGTTGAAGGTTTAATCAGGTTGAAGGTTTAATCAGGTTGAAGGTTTAATCGGGTTGAACGCGCACGCGTGGCCTATTGGCCAAGGTTGAAGGTTTAATCGGGTTGAACGCGCACGCGTGGCCTATTGGCCAAGGTTGACGGTTTAATCGGGTTGAACGCGCACGCGTGGCCTATTGGCCAAGGTTGACGGTTTAAACCTCACGGGGTAACAACAACCCTAAAGCTCTCTGGGTGATTGTGGGAGTAGTCCCAGTGCTTCGGCGTTCGCGTAGCGTCGCCGTAGGCCAATGGCATCTCAATCAGGGGAGATGTCAGAAATGCGATTGGGTAAATCCTGCCAGGGCGATGCGTTCGCGTAGGGTGGCCGTAGGCCAATCCCATTCAACTTTTATTTATCAAAAGGGAGAGTTTGAGAGGGAAAAGAATACCCCTTGACTAATAGTTTGGGGATGAATTTTCCCTTTCAAATAGTGTTAAGATAAAAGATAAAGGTCTTAAAAAACTGGGAATTGACCTTACTCAGCTACCCCCGGTGCGGGGGAAAGTTACGCCCTAGGAGATAACAATCTATTTGGTTGTGCCTGGGAATCCCCATCCAAGACGGTTGGGGAAGTTCAA
>NZ_JAAHGN010000990.1:0-2842 GCF_010672485.1 Moorena sp. SIO2C4
TGGAGTAACTCCTTAACGTTGACCAGTTACAATATAAGAGACTCGTTGACCAATATTGGTAGCATGGTCAGCCATTCGTTCTAAATGGCGAATCACTAGTCCTAGTAAAAGAATTGGTTCAACAACACCCTTGATATCCCGCTGACTGGCCAAGGTTTGATACAGTTGGTCATAGGCATCGTCTACTGTATCGTCCAGCTTTTTGACCGTTTGCCCAGCAATGGCATCTAAATCCGCTAGGGCTTTTAAACTTGTTGCCAGCATAGCTTGGGCATGATGAGACATAAGTTCCACCTCTGGCATACAGGGATGGGGTGGATAAGGAAACAGCTTTATTGATAGTTCTCCCAGGTCTTCAGCATAATCACCAATGCGCTCTAAGTCTCGTACTAGTTGCATAAAGGCACTCAGAAGCCGTAAATCTTGGGCAACGGGAGATTGCAGAGCCATTAACGTGACACATTCCATCTCAATTTGGTGATAGTAGCCATCAATGCGCTTATCAAGAGAGGCAAGATGTTGGGCAGTCTCGAGATTGCGCTCAAACAGGGCTTGATGACTTAGTCTAAAAGATTGCTCTACCAGAGCCCCCATACGCAAAACATCTTGTGCCAAACGCTTCAGGGAGCGCTGGAAGTGTGAACGCTCAGACATGTTGCTGACAGAACTATTAGCAGAAGATAAACTCACCAGGAAATAGGGGTTGCTAAGGGAAGGCTGGAAGCCCCTGTGATTTATATATATTTATGCATGGGGAAGAAAGCTTTGCCGTAACATAAATAACTGCCCAACAGCACATCAAGATTAGATGCGATCGCTCCCATCCTTCCGGTAAACAAATTAGCAGGCAGTATTTCGATGAAGGGTTTAGGGTTTAGGGCTTGGGTTCATGCTGTTAACTGGTTACAGGTTAACTGGTTACAGGTTAGCTGGTTACAGGTTAGCTGGTTAGCCAGTTACAGGTTAGCCAGTTACAGGTTAGCTGGTTACAGGTTAGCTGGTTACAGGTTAGCTGGTTACAGGTTAGCTGGTTGAAAGTTAGCTGGTTACAGGTTAGCTGGTTACAGGTTAGCTGGTTACAGGTTAGCTGGTTACAGGTTAGCTGGTTACAGGTTAGCTGGTTACAGGTTACAGGTTATTAAACCTTCAACCTACCCTACAGGAACCCCAAGGGCGAACACCCTTCAACCTTCAACCTTCAACCTTTAACATTTAACCTTCAACCTTCAACCTTCAACCTTCAACCTTCAACCTTCAACCTTCAACCTACCAGCACATTGGCGAAAAGGGTTCATGACAGGCAGCTGATGATTGGGCGAGCAGGATATGGTAGTATAACACTTAGTAATAGCAAATTTAATCAACCTTTGGTGGTATCTGGAAGTGCAATTTCTATACAGGCACCACCTGTTTCCCAGTGATTGGTGGCTAGGATAGAGCCACCGTGAGCCTCAATAATTTGCTGCACAATGGATAGTCCTAGACCACTGCCACCACGCACAGGTAATGGCTCTCCATTACTATAATTACTCTGGTCTCTGGCTCTTGAGTGATCTCCCCGGTAAAGTCGCTCAAAGACACGGGGTAAATCTGACTCGGCAAAACCATCTCCTGCGTCGATCACCTTAATTTGAATCCAAGTATCGCATTCCAACGCCTTGTGGGAAGATATAGCATTAACCTCAACTCTAATAGCAGCCTGAGGTGGGCTGTGTTTAATACTGTTGTCAAATAAATTTAGAAACACCTGAGTCAGGCGAGAGGGATCAGCTTCCAGATACAATTGATTGGGTCCATGATAGGCAAGGGTTAAGTTCTTCTGTTGGGCTAGGAGTTCTAGGGTTTGCCAGACCCTAAAAATTAAACTCTTTAGTTCTATGGATTGACAGTTAAGATGTAGGGTGGGGTCTTGCTTGAGTTTACTAATTTCCAGCCAATCTTCCACAAGCTGAATCAGCCGTTTGACTTCTGCGAGCATTTTCTCCACCCAGCGGCTTTCCTGAGCCTCCAGACGACTCTGTAACGTTTCCGCCACTAAACTAATGGAGGTTAACGGGGTTCTGAGTTCGTGGGCTAAATCCCCAAACCACTGGTTGCGAGACTCAGCCAGTTCTACCAAAGGTTGTTGATTTTCGAGAAACACACCAACTTGTTTCTGGGGTAAGGGCCAACTGGAAGCTCTTAGATAAAGCGATCGCATTTCACCCATGGCCTCCCCCTTTAAGCAACTGGGGTGAAATACCCATTCACAGATCCCAGGTTGCTGCTGCTGACGGGTAGTTTGAATCAGCTGATCTAATTCGTAGGAACGCACCCACTCCAGGAATAACCGGATTTCTCCTGATTCCCAGTCATGAATATGTAATAACTGACGTGCTTGCTGGTTGCACCAGAGTAACTGGTTTTCTTCATCCACCAGAAAATAACCTAAGGGGGCTACCTGAAGTAATTCTTGCCAGGTTTGCAGTTCCTGCTCCATCACTTCTCGTTGGTGATTGGCTCTTGCGATCGCTTGCCGCAAACGAGAAACTGCTGACAATGAGTTGCTGGTAGCATCCACCTGTAGTGTTCCCAACATTTGCTGTAGCCGTTGTTTGAGTTGGCGCTGCTGCCACAGCCACAGCCCAATTCCCAAAGCCAGACCTAGTAAAAATGCTAGGAGGGTCATAATAAAAAAAAATATGAAGTAAGCATTCAGCTCTCAGCATTCAGCTCTCAGCTCTCAGCTCTCAGCTCTCAGCTCTCAGCTCTCAGCTCTCAGCTCTCAGCTCTCAGCTCTCAGCTCTCAGCTCTCAGCTCTCAGCTCTCAGCTCTCAGCTCTCAGCTCTCAGCTCTCAGCTCT
>NZ_JAAHGN010000991.1:0-2841 GCF_010672485.1 Moorena sp. SIO2C4
TTTATTACCAACAATCCCTATATAGGGTTTCTCATAGTAATGATGTACATAGGATTTTGTCCCGATTCCCGATTCCCGATTCCCGATTCCCGATTCCCTGCGCGCAGCGCTATAGCAATTATTCAGACAAGTAAATATCTATGACAGTTGAAGCTTGGACCAGTGTATTGGTCATTATTTCCTTTATTCTCTACCTTTACATTGGTTGGCGCTCTCGGGTGCGCGATAGTAAAGGGTTTTTCGTAGCAGATCAAGGTGTTCCCGCTGTTGCTAATGGTGCTGCTACAGCGGCAGATTGGATGTCTGCTGCTTCCTTTATTTCTATGGCAGGGCTAATCTCTTTCTTAGGATATGATGGCTCAATTTACCTGATGGGCTGGACAGGAGGATATGTGCTACTAGCGCTATTGTTAGCCCCTTACCTGCGGAAGTTTGGAAAATACACAGTACCCGACTTTGTGGGAGACCGCTATTACTCGAATGTTGCTCGGTTGGTAGCAGTAGTTGCTGCTATTTTTGTCTCCTTAACCTATGTCGCAGGACAAATGCGAGGGGTAGGTATTGTATTTAGCCGCTTTCTGCAAGTGGATATCGGTCAGGGTGTCGTGATTGGCATGGTAATTGTGGCATTTTTTGCCGTGCTGGGGGGGATGAAAGGCATTACCTGGACTCAAGTTGCCCAGTATGGCGTGTTGATTGTGGCTTACCTGATTCCAGCGATTGCGATCGCAACTCTACTGACCGACAACCCGATTCCCCAGCTAGGATTCACCTTCAGTGACATTATCCCGAAACTCAATCAAATTCAGGTAGATCTAGGTTTCCAGGAATACACTAAACCCTTTGCCAACAAGTCCATGCTGGATGTCTTATTTATCACCATTGCCTTGATGGTCGGTACTGCTGGACTTCCCCATGTGATTGTACGCTTTTACACCGTACGCAATGCTAGAGCTGCTCGTTATTCCGCTGGCTGGGCGCTATTATTCATTGCCATACTCTACACCACAGCTCCCGCCGTTGCTGCCTTTGCCCGCTATAACCTGATTGATAGCCTCCATGACCATACCATTGAGGAAGTGCGTCAGCTAGACTGGGCAACCAAATGGGAAAATACTGGTTTATTGGCGTTTGACGATAAAAACGGCAATGGCAAGATTGAGCTGAAACCGGACAAAGAGACCAATGAAATTAAGATTGACCGAGATATCATTGTACTCTCCACACCAGAGGTAGCCAAACTTGCTCCCTGGGTGATTGCCTTAGTAGCAGCAGGAGGACTAGCCGCCGCTCTATCCACTGCATCGGGCTTACTGCTAGTGATTTCTAGCTCAATCGCCCACGATGTCTACTACCGCATCATTAATCCTAGGGCGTCGGAGTCCCAACGATTGATGGTGGGTCGAATTATGGTAATTGCTGCCATTGCCATTGCCGGTTACTTTGGTATCAATCCCCCTGGATTTGTAGCCCAAGTGGTAGCCTTTGCCTTTGGTTTAGCCGCTGCCAGCTTTTTCCCAGTCATTCTGCTAGGGGTATTTGATAAGCGAACCAACCGAGAAGGGGCAATTGCTGGCATGGTGGTAGGGTTAGTTTTTACCACCGTTTACATCATTGGGGTGAAGTTCTATAGTATGACACCCTGGTTTTTCGGTATTTCCCCTGAGGGGATTGGTACCGTAGGGATGGTGCTTAATTTCATTGTGACTGTAGTGGTTTCTCGCCTGACACCCCCACCTCCAGCAGAAATTCAGGAGATGGTGGAAATGTTGCGAACACCCGGTGATGCTCCCCCAGCCCTTCATGATGTGGGAGAAGAGGAGTTGGATTGATCAAGGTTGAAAGTTGAAAGTTGAAAGTTAAAAGTTGAAGGTTGAAGGTTGAAGGTTGAAGGTTGTTCGCGAAGCGTGGCCAATAGGCCAAGGTTATGGGGTTGTTTGCCTTTGGCGTTCGGTATAGGGTAGGGTGTCTTTGAGAATGTAGAATGTAGAATTAAGAATGTAGAATTCCCAATTCTAGCGTTGCTAAATCTTCGCGCTGAATAGGAGTAGAGTGGGCATCCTGCCCGCACGAAAATAAGCATGAAACTGGCAAGATGCCAGTTCCACGGCTGATGCCCATTCCACAGGTGCGACCCAAGGCCGGGTTCCCCGGCCTAGGAGGCGCGCACCTAAACACTCTTAAAATCATTCCATTATTCAGCAACGCCCAAATTTCAAATTCTACATTCTACATTCTACATTCTTAATTCAAAAGGGTAGGTTGAAGACCGTACCGTCAACCGTCAACTAATTCAGGTGTTTTCTCTGTAGACTATTTGCAGGCACTCAACATGCAAATGGAAGTCTATGCTACGCCTTAAAATCTCCTTAGCTAACTTACTGCTGATTGTTGCTACTGGCTTGACAATAGTCCTGCTGTGGCAACTTAGAGCTTTGCTAGTAGTACTGATGATTGCAGTAGTGCTCGCATCTACTCTAGCACCAATTATTGATAGTGCTGAAAAGTTAAGGATTCCCCGCTGGCTAGCGGTTATTCTGGTTTATTTAGGCTTAATCGCTGGTTTGACAGGGATCGGCTTAGTGATTGGACCAACAGTAGCTGAGCAAATTCAGCGTTTATTTCGGAAACTGCCAACGTATTTGGAGGTTTTAACCTCTTTGTTAGATGCTTTAGCGATTCGCCTAGGGATGACTGAACTAGCTCTGAGTAAAATGTTTGATGCTGGGACCGTTACCTCTTGGGTAATTCGTTCCTCTCAGCAGTTGCTAGTGCAGTCTTATGGATTGACACGGAGTCTTTTTGCTGGAGTGTTTACCGTAATTCTGGCAACACTGCTGA
>NZ_JAAHGN010000992.1:0-2839 GCF_010672485.1 Moorena sp. SIO2C4
TTGTCAGCGTTTAAATTGGTATGATGCACTGCCCACCAGACCAGCAAAAGATGTAGGGTGGGTAGTGCTTATTAAGGCAAAAGTAATAGATGTAGGGTGGGCAGTGCTTAGCAAACCAATTGTCAGCTTTTCAATGAGTATGATGCACTGCCCACCAGACCAGCAAAAGATGTAGGGTGGGCAGTGTATATTAAGCAGATGTAGGGTGGGCAGTGCTTATCAAACCAATTGTCAGCGTTTAAATTGGTATGATGCACTGCCCACCAGACCAGCAAAAGATGTAGGGTGGGTAGTGGTTATTAAGGCAAAAGTAATAGATGTAGGGTGGGCAGTGCTTAGCAAACCAATTGTCAGCGTTTAAATTGGTATGATGCACTGCCCACCAGACCAGCAAAAGATGTAGGGTGGGCAGTGGTTATTAAGGCAAAAGTAATAGATGTAGGGTGGGCAGTGCTTATCAAACCAATTGTCAGCGTTTAAATTGGTATGATGCACTGCCCACCAGACCAGCAAAAGATGTAGGGTGGGCAGTGGTTATTAAGGCAAAAGTAATAGATGTAGGGTGGGCAGTGCTTAGCAAACCAATTGTCAGCGTTTAAATTGGTATGATGCACTGCCCACCAGACCAGCAAAAGATGTAGGGTGGGTAGTGCTTATTAAGGCAAAAGTAATAGATGTAGGGTGGGCAGTGCTTAGCAAACCAATTGTCAGCGTTTAAATTGGTATGATGCACTGCCCACCAGACCATTAATTTTATTAAAAAGCTAAACAAATAACTCCTATTTTCTAGTTAATTTTATGTCGGTGGGCAGTGCCGATAAAACCGATTACAAGTTGATAGTATCCGTCTGCTCCACTGCCCACCCTACGATTAATCTATTCCCAATTCTCAATTCTCAATTCTCAATTCTAAATTCTAAATTCTAAATTCTAAATTCCCCATTTCCTAATAAAAAAAAATTCCCAAACCCCTTGATATTTAGTCAATAAATTAATATATTAATATTATACACAGTTCAAACACAAAACTCCAAATGACTAACAACATTAACCCCAACTCAGATCACAATCTCAACAATCCTAATTGCCCAGAAAATTCTGGTGACCAATGCCGTAAGTGCAAAAAAGCCAAGCACGTCTTGGTCGGTACTCCTGAACAGGTTCGCAACAGCATTAATGCCGTGTATGCCCTTAAGTATGCACACCCCGACGAATGGAGCACTCTGGAGCCTACCGGAAAGCCTGGTCAGGTGATGACCTTTTTGATTCGATATTTCAACGTAGACTAGGATAGGAATTTGCCAGGGATGAAAATCCCTGGCCAACAGGAATCGTGAAGGTTGTTTTGTGAAGCAGGATGAAGCAGTATGAGTTGGGATGTTGTTGGTTTCCAGCAGTTGCTGACTAATTCAACAACAACGTAATAGTCAATTTGGAGTTATTATGTCAGAAGTACAGCTTAGTTGTACTTCTGACATATTGAAAAATTCAATGCGGTCAAGAATTGGGCTTAACCAAACTTGACCGATTTTTTTTAGGAAGTCGGGAGTCAGGAGTCGGTAGCCCAACAGTCACTTACCCCTTGAAGGGTTATATTCAAGCATAAGATTGACGGATTACTTGTATCTTCCCACTAGATACAGTTTCGGGTTTTGGACTGACGCTAATTTCAATAGTTTGACCTAATGCTACCAAAAAAAATAACAGTTTTTCCAAGGAAAACCCTTGCAAGCGACCATTTTTTAAATCCATGACTTGAAGAGGATCAATTTTAAAAATCATAGCCACATCTGAATCAGCCAACTGCCTTTCATCAATAATATCGAAAATGAGTGAAGCTAGTTTAACCTTAGCCAACTTTTCTTCAGCATTAATAAATCCTAAATCAGCAAAAATGTTACCTGAGCTTACAGTATAATCTGGCATTATTTTATCCTTGGTGCTATTAATCTTGTTGTTTGGCAATATCTTGTGCTTGTTTTAGGCGTTCTTTAATTAAATCCATAGTCTGCTTTGGAGTTTTAATACCTGTCTTTGACTTTTTTTTAAAGGCGTGGAGAACATAAATAGTATTCCCAAGTTTTACAGCATATACTGTTCTGTAAGTATCTGTTTTATAATCGCTGACAATTTCAAACACTCCATTTAATTATTTCAAAGGTTTAATATGAGGATTATTTTGGTTTTTTGAAACCCGATAGAGAATGTAACCAACTTCATCGATAACATCTTCAGGAAACCCTAAAAGTTCCTTTTTTGAAGGTCCAACCCAAATAACATTTTTCAGTAATTCATCTCCCATTTTTAAATTTGGCATCTAGATTGTAAAGTTGCTCTTGTTCACTTCCTTGTGGGTAAACCCTCTAGGCACAGAGGATCCTGGGATTAGCTTTATCTCCTTTAAGCAAAAGGAATTGACAGAGCACTTTTATCCATAGTACCTAGTAACATTCATCAGCGACTCCATCAATAAATAATCAAATATAGCGTTTCTTGCAGTTGTGAGGTACACATTAGTTTTTCCCACTTCCGATTTTCATCTTAGCTGCTCCCTGCTCCCTGCTCCCGTCTTGATGCAAAGCGCGAGTGGGGGAAACCACGGCAGTCGCTCATGGGGGAGACCGCCTTTGGCGGCGCTGCCTCCCCAAGACCGCGCTGCATTGCTGCTCCCTAAAACCCAGAAATTTGTACCTCACAAGTTGTAGAATTGCTATAATCTACAATAGAATGTAGTGCCCTCTAAATAGTCTGATATGTCTGAAGGAGTGCAAGACAAGTGCGAATCAGCAGGGAGAGACTGCAATATCCACCAGGTTTATTAAATTAGGGTAGACGGAGT
>NZ_JAAHGN010000993.1:0-2838 GCF_010672485.1 Moorena sp. SIO2C4
GTTTTCCACTTTGTCATCCAGGTCACACTGCACGTAGTAACGGCTGCGGGAATTGGAACGCATGCTGCACAGAGCAAAGCCGCGGGCGTGGTTGGCATAGATCAGCTCTTCGTCAACTGGTGGCGTGTCGCTCAGAATACCCAGCCAGCCAAAGGGGTAGATCTTCTCGTAGACCACTTCCGACTTCCCTCTTACCTGCTCCGTTCGCGTAGCGTGGCCTAAGGCCTCAGTCCCTGCTCCCTAAAACCCAGATATTTGTACCTCACAAGTCTTAGAATTGCTAGAACATTAACAATTCCCAAAAACAATGGTTAACCCTTTAAACACAATTGAAAAATTACCGGTAAGCCAGTCTATAAACGACCCATTGATTCAGACCGAGCGGCTATGTTTACATTATGGAACAAAACCGGCCTTTGCTGATGTATCGTTGCCAATTTATACAGGTTCGATTACCGCACTAGTGGGACCGTCTGGTTGTGGCAAGACTAGTTTTTTAAGTTGCCTCAACCGCTTGACAGATTTGATTCCTAATGCTAAAGTTACAGGTAGAATTCGCTTTGGTTCCCTGGATGTGCTGAGTCCTCGGATGGATGCGATCGCAAAGGGTGGTGCTATGGAGCTAATTGCACTTCGCCGTCGTGTTGGAATGATTTTCCAAAAGCCAAGTCCCTTCCCCTTCTCAATCTGGAAGAATCTGGCCTTTCCGTTGCGGGAACATGGTGTTAAAAACCGGGCTAACATTGCTCAGCTCATCGAAACTGCACTCCGGGATGTGGGTTTGTGGGATGAAGTCAAAGACCGACTCCACACCTCGGCTCTTGCTCTGTCTGGTGGTCAAAAGCAGCGCCTGTGCATTGCCCGTGCCTTGGTGTTGCAACCGGAAGTACTCCTGTTAGATGAACCCTGTAGTGCCCTCGATCCCATATCCAGCGGTGTAGTCGAAGATTTGATAGCTAGGCTCAGGGGACGCTACACCCTGGTGATTGTTACCCACAACCTAGCTCAAGCTAGACGAATTGCTGACTATACTGCCGTCTTCTGGGTTAAAGAAGCAGTGGGGCGATTGATTGAATACGGCTGTGTGGAGCAGATTTTTGAATCACCTCAACAAGCTTTGACAGCTGCCTATGTCAATGGAATTAGAGGATGAAGCTGTGGTCTTCCGTGCTCCGAATTCCCGTAAGCATATGCGCTACGCCCACGCTGCTTGAGGTGCCGTCAGTGGTCAGCCGTCAGTGGTCAGTGGTCAGTGGTCAGCCGTCAGCCGTCAGCTTATTTTATTCAAAAGCTGATAGCTGATAGCTGATAGCTGATAGCTGATAGCTGATATAGCAATTCTTATACCCATGAGGTACAAATATCTGGGTTTTAGGGAGCAGGGAGCAGGGAGCAGGGACTTCGGAAGAGGGAAGAGGGAAGAGGGAAGAGGGAAAAAATAATGTGTACCTCATAGCTATCAGCTATAGCTGATAGCTGATAGCTGATAGCTGATAGCTGATAGCTGATAGCTGATAGCTGATAGCTTACGATTGTTCCTAATTCATACTGGTGTCAGGCAACCAGTTAAGTTCCTTTCTCAGATAAACATGGAGCTGATTAATCTCCTCGTTTTCCAGGATTTCTAATACGGCTAGATTCAAGTTGCTCTGGACATCATAGTAGAGCTTGGGCTCAATCACAAATACCCTAATTTTAATCACACGAGCATTCTGTTCAAGGCGAGAAAATACAACTAAAATTTTCTCCTTGTTCAAGCCATCGATAGAGGAAACGTTTTCTTTAATAGCCTGACAAATTCGCCTAGTTTGCTCAGCCGAAATCCCATCAATTTTCAGATTTAAATTTATGCCCCACTGAACCGTATCGCCAGTCTTATCTGACCAATTTGCAAAAATTCCAGAAATCATTTTAGAATTGGGAAGTTTTTTGATATAACCCCACTCAGTAATAAGAAGCCTTGTACTTCTCAGACCAATATTGAGTATCTTAACCCTACCACTTACTCCGTCCAATACTATCACGTCACCGGGTTTATAGAGACCATCAGCGTAGATAATCACCGTACAACACCAGTCATAGACAATGTCTTTGAATAACAAACCTAAGGCGACACCTGCGCCACCGAGTAGACCGATCAGTGCACCGGCAGATGCCCCCAACACAATCTCACTGGCTTTAATGGCAGCAATCAGGATTGCTGCGATCTGAAAAAGCTTTGGGAAGTACGGCACGAACAAATCGTCGAGTTCAGTTTCAGTGTTTGCCGCCAATCCGGCTAGAAGCTCCCCCAGTAGTGGAGCAGCACGGTAAAGAATATAGGTAGCAATGAACAGAACGCTCACAAACAGAAACTCCGGGATTTTCTGATTCTGTGTATCACTAAGATGGGTTGCCACAACTAGATGTACTAGCCATAGTCCACCGATCCAAATTAGCCAGCCTAATGGTTGCTTAAGAATCCTAATGAACTCATCGTCATGGGTGCTTTCTGTACCGCTAGTCAGACGCTCGAGTCTGTGAATGATTATTGAAGTAAACAACCCTCGCAATATATGGGTGAAGAGGAGGATGAGCACCACAATAACTATCGTGGCAACAGGAATGTTGGGGACCTTGAAGTCGGTATCAAAGATCCTTTCTTTGATTAGGTTGATTGTACTGTTGATTGTACTCTTAAGGTTTTCCATCGTTTCGACCAAAATACACTAACAGAGATCGACCTGTGCTTAGTTAAATGGCAAGTCGATGGCAAGTCTATTGGTGGAATGATTTTACTATAAGTTGCGAATTTACCGAATCCTGCTAGGTATGTAATCAACAGGATTTAGAGCAATT
>NZ_JAAHGN010000994.1:0-2832 GCF_010672485.1 Moorena sp. SIO2C4
TCACCAGAGCTGCCACCAATACATACACAGCAGCCAAAAAGATACTTAGGAGCCGTATGCAACGAAAGTCGCACGTACGGATTTGTAGGAGAGATGCTCCCCTTAATAGGGGACATCGACTCTAACAATTGGTCAATATTGGCGCAAGCAAGTTGATCAGGTCAAACATTGATGGGCGTGTAATGGACAGAGATATCAACGGCGCTCGCGGGATATTCGCATATAGCCTTGGGAGATACCCCCTGGATGCGAAAGCATCTTGCATTGGCGGGCTAAGGTCTACTTGGTAGACTTTGGTAGCCAAAAAGTATCGGCTAAGATAGGTGAATCGAACTCAAAACTAACTAACGAATTTGAGCGGCACACAGAAAACAGCATCTAACTACGTATTCATTTTCCTAGAGATTTTTGAGTGTGAAGGGGGCATCCAATCCTACGTCAAAGATATTTTCGAGGCATATTTGTCTGTTGCTGCTAAGACTGTTACCAGTTCTAGCGCTGAAATATTTTTGCTGCGGGATGGTCTAGGTTGTGAAAATCCCTTTGATCTCTACCCACTCAGATTCCATTACCTGAAAACCAAGTCTCCTGTGCTAGGGCGTGTTCGCTTAACAATAGCGCTGGGGTTTTATTTATGGCAAAAACGTCCCAAACACGTTTTCTGCGGTCATATCAAACTGGCTCCCCTGACTCAGCTGTTGTGCAATAGTTTGGGGATTCCCTATACAGTTTTGACTTATGGCAAGGAGGTTTGGGAACTCTTACCCCTGAAAGAACGTAATGCCCTAGACCGGGCAGCAGCAATTTGGACAATCAGTCGTTACAGTCGCGATCGCGCTTGTGCTGCCAATAACCTAAATCCTGAAAAGGTAAAGATGTTGCCTTGTGCTGTTGATGGCAATAGGTTTACTCCTGGTCTGAAATCACCAGCCTTAATCGAAAAGTATGGTCTGACTGGTGCTAAGGTGTTGATGACTGTCGCTCGTCTGTGGTCTGGGGATATTTATAAAGGAGTTGATGTTACCATTCAAGCACTTCCTGCGATCGCTAAAATCTTTCCAGAGGTTAAATATCTAGTTATTGGTCGTGGTGATGATCAACCGAGACTGGCGCAGCTAGCCAAAGATTTGGGTGTTGGGGATCGGGTGGTCTTTGCTGGTTTTGTCCCTACACCAGAATTAGTGGAACATTACCGAGTGGCTGATGCCTACGTCATGCCCTCCCAAGAAGGCTTTGGGATTGTATACCTAGAGGCCATGGCTTGTGGTAAACCTGTCCTTTCTGGGGATTCTGATGGTTCTGCTGATCCTTTGCAAGATGGTCAGCTTGGTTGGCAAGTTCCCTATCGAGACCCCGATGCAGTGGCTGCGGCTTGTATTGAAATTCTCAAGGGAGAGGATCAGCGCTGTGATGGTCAGTGGTTACGAGAACAATCCCTAGGGTTATTTAGTAAAGAGGCTCTGACAAAGCAGTTAAAAGAGTTACTCGATACTGCGTAAAAATTGAGTCGCCCCTTGCGGAGCATAAGCAGCGAGGGGTAATTTCTATTCAAGTTAAGACGAATCTGAACTAGGATATAACTACCCGATCATATTTGTTATTGTTAAAAGAAAACAGTGAATCAAAATACCCCGAGACAGTTTCAGTTCAACCTGTCAGGTATGGGCTGTTGGCTAGCGTTCTTCTTAACTTGTTTCTTGCTAGGCACAGTTGGCTTGGGATGGGTAGTCAATGGTTTTTTGATTTTAATTGCTTTTTTAATCATCTCACCAGTGATTGCCTGGTTTGGAGTTCGCTGGTGGCTCAGACGTAATCTAGTGGAAGATAAATGTCCAGTCTGTGCCTATGAGTTGACTGGGTTTAACAATACCCAGTGTCAGTGCCCCAGTTGCGGGGAAGTTTTGAAGATAGAACACGGACATTTTAACCGCTTAGCAGCTCCAGGTACGATTGATGTGGAAGCGGTTGAGATATCGGTTCAGCAGATTGAAGATTAGAGTAATCGCTAATCACCCATAGACTTCGCTGCAGTTGTCAGGGAAAAGGCTTGCACCCAAAAGGCTTGCCTACAATAATTATTGAGTGTTGAACTTTGAGTTCTGCACCCTGGTACTAGGGAGTTTTAGTGATCGATAAAGTATAAGGATGCTGTTCACCATTGCGATCGCCGACGTAGAATGAGTAGCTGCCTTGCTCCCAATACCCGATTTTAACAATATTCCCCCCAGATAAATTATCGGCCTGTGTACATGAGGTACCATTTGGCTCCTGAATTAATAGAGTGGGCTGGCCTTGGCTTTCTAGGTTGAAGCGCAAGTAGGTAAAATCTTGGTTCAAATTAATGACATGATTGGGCTGGGTACTAATCATACCGCATTGGCTCTTATTTGATCCTCCAGAGTTTCCAGTAACTACGATGGGATCAGGCTGGAATCCAGGCTCAAGGTTGATGGTTTCGGCGTTGGCGACACCAGCGCTACTTAAGCTTACAGCTATGGTGATCGGAACAATCATCCACTGTGGGAATAGTTTAGTCATTGTCATCCCCTAAAGTCTTGTGATCTATTACTAATACACTTGTCCTAGATTACTTGACTATCTAGAATTAAATTTGTTTCGGGTAAGCTATCAGCTATCAGTTATCAGCTATCAGCTATCAGCTATCAGCTATCAGCTATCAGTTATCAGCTATCAGCTATCAGCTATCAGCTATCAGTTATCAGCTATCAGCTATCAGTTATCAGTCAAAGGCTGACGGCTGACGGCTGACGGCTGACGGCACCTCAAGTAGCTTGCGCGTAGCGCATATGCTTACTCTAGTCCCATTAACCA
>NZ_JAAHGN010000995.1:0-2829 GCF_010672485.1 Moorena sp. SIO2C4
TATCTTCCCGAGTATAGTCCTGATTATAACTTAATTGAATTGGTTTGGCATTCAGCAAAAGAATATATTGCCAATCGAGTTTTCAAATCAATTGAAGAATTAGAATGTTTGTTAAATCATCTTTTAAATGAAGGAGGGTTAATTATAAAATGGGTACGAAAAATAAAAAACAAAGGCAATGCTGTTATCACAGTTTAAATGCGCAACAGCTTAGTAACAGTTAGTTCTAAACAGCTGGTAACATTAGTTACTGAATTCCTAAACACAGATGGGACGACAGCTTAAAAAACTGGAGTTTAAAAAACTGGCATCCGGGAAGCAGTCACCCTTACTCTAGGTCTGGTAACCATTAGCCTAAAGCTGAAAGCCCATGGGGGAAAGAGCCTTGGTGCTTCCCTGGCACAAATTGCCCGGATTGGGTAGAATCAGTGACGGGATTTGCGATCGCAGGTCAGCTATCAGCTATCAGCGTGTCGCGTATCAGCGAACAGCGATTAGCGCTACGCGCACGCTACACCGAACAGCTATCAGCTATCAGCCTTTGGCTGACCGCTGACCGCTGACCCTTATCAGCTATCAGCCTTTGGCTGACCGCTGACCGCTGACCGCTGACCGCTGACCGCTGAATGCTTAATCCTTAATCTTTCATACTTCTTATGCTACCTGGTCAAGAACCCCCTCAACTCCTGAAAAAACACCTATTTTTCCAAGGAAGACGATTTAGTTTCGAGGTGAATAATCTACGTCTTCCTAATCAATCAGAAGGGCAATGGGAATGTATCCGTCACCCTGGTGGTTCCTTGGCGGTACCGGTAACACCCGATGGTAAACTGGTACTAGTACGGCAATATCGCTTTGCTGTTAGTGGGCGTCTTTTGGAATTCCCTGCTGGTACGGTAGAATCCCATGAAAACCCAGCTGAAACTATTAAACGGGAAATAGAAGAAGAAACTGGCTATCGCGCTCATCGCTGGAAATCTTTGGGGAAATTTCCCCTTGCTCCTGGCTATTCCGATGAGTACATTTATGCGTTTCTGGCGGAGGATTTGGAGAAATTGGAAGCCCCTCCTAAGCAAGATGATGATGAGGATATAGAGGTGGTTTTAATGACACCAAAAGAGTTAGAACAAGCTATCTTGGAGGGTGAGCCAGTGGATGCTAAATCTATTTCCAGCTTTTTTATGGCTCGCCCGTTCTTGAATGACTAACCTGATTCTATTCTGGCATCGCCGTGATTTACGGATTTCTGACAATGTGGGACTAGCTGCTGCTTTTGAGCTAAGTCCCAAGCTTGTCGGTGTTTTCTGTCTTGACCCTACTATTCTAGAGCGGGATGATATTGCCCCAGCAAGAGTAACTTATATGATTGGCTGCTTAGAACAATTGCAGCAGGGTTACAGGCAAGCTGGTAGTCAACTATTAATCCTACATCAAGACCCTAGGCAAGGAATTCCTAATTTAGCTGCTGCTCTGGAGGCTAAGGCTGTTTGTTGGAATTGGGATGTGGAACCTTATTCTAAGGAACGGGATCAAGATGTAGCAGCAGGGTTGAAGGAAAAGGGTATTGCTGTCTATAACTATTGGGATCAGTTATTACACGCACCAGGAGAAATTTTCACTAAGTCTGGCAATCCCTATAGTGTCTACACTCCTTTCTGGAAAAATTGGCAAGGTCAATCTAAGGCAGAACCTGTGGCAACTTTGACTAGGGTTGAATCCTTGACGGAAATAGAACAAGACAATGCCCTAGCAGCAGGGGTGACTGATTTACCTAGTGCTATAGATTTGGGGTATGTCTGGGAGAATGAACTGTTAGTGCCACCAGGGGAAAAGGTAGCCCAAGAGATACTGGAGGAATTTTGCGATCGCACTATTGGGGATTATCACGAACAACGTAATTTCCCAGGGGTGGATGGTACCTCGAAACTTAGTGCTGCTCTCAAGTTTGGTGTGATTGGGATTCGCAGGGTTTGGCAGGCCGCTCAGAATGCTTATAATTTGAGTCGCAGTGATGAAGCTCGCCAAAGTATCCAAACTTGGCAACAGGAACTGGCTTGGCGGGAGTTTTACCAACATGCTATGTATTTCTTCCCAGAATTAGCACAAGGACCTTATCGCCAGAAATTCCAAGATTTTCCCTGGGATAATAATCCAGAATTCTTTCAAGCTTGGTGTGAGGGCAAGACTGGCTACCCGATCGTTGATGCTGCGATGAGGCAGTTAAATCAAACCGGATGGATGCATAACCGCTGTCGGATGATTGTTGCTAGTTTTCTGACTAAGGATTTGATTATTAATTGGCAGTGGGGGGAAAAGTATTTTATGCAGCGGTTATCGGATGGAGACCTTAGTGCTAATAATGGTGGTTGGCAATGGAGTGCCTCTAGTGGGATGGATCCTAAACCATTGCGAATTTTTAACCCAGCTAGTCAGGCTAAAAAGTTTGACCCGGACGGTGAGTATATTCGGGAATGGTTACCGGAGTTGAGTTCTGTGGATACGGAGTATGTGGTGAGTGGGAAGATTCCTGAAAGCGGACGCGAAATGTGTGGGTATCCAGCACCAATTGTCGATCATAATCAGCAGCAGCGTCGGTTTAAGGAATTATATAAGGAATTGCAGTGATGCCAAGGCGTTGCTTAATAATGGAATGATTTTAAGAGTAGGTGCGCGCCTCCTAGGCCGGGGAACCCGGCCTTGGGTCGCACCTGTGGAATGGGCATCAGGCGTGGAACTGGCATCTTGTGTAGAACTGGCATCTTGCCAGTTTCCTCCTTATTTTCGAGCGGGGAAGGGCGGCGTGTAGGGAAGGAGTGTAGAGCTCGGTGG
>NZ_JAAHGN010000996.1:0-2829 GCF_010672485.1 Moorena sp. SIO2C4
GGCTGACCGGGACGGGAGATGCGCCGTAGTCGAAGTGCACTGCCTCAGGGTGCCACAGTTGGCGTGCCGGTTCGCTCTCGTTGGGACGAAAGGGAGGCTGCAGCGGCGGCTCCGCGCAGCCTCAGGAGGCTGCGTCGAGCTCGACCGGGGCGAGCTTGGGGTGGCTGCAGGAGTGTCCGTCGAGCCCCACAAAAGGCGCCTTGCCGTCGTTGCCGCCAAATTCCTATGGGTTTATCCGATTCCGGGGTCGGGTCAAGTAAACTGTTACCCCGTCAGTTCTCTGGAATTCGCTAACTTATGATAATAAGAGCAGGCTCCGAGAGGAACTAATTATGATAGCTAGCACAGCTACTTACCAAGTTACCTGGGAAAAGTTACCAAAAAATTTGGGTAATCGCGCCCCGTCCTTATAGGACGGTTTTTTTTGAAATTAAGACTTGACGGTTTTCTAACATCGTGTTATTATAGATGCCTAACGAAAAAAAATTAATGGTCTAGATAAACATGATCTTAAAATAAGTAGATGATGTAAAAAATAAGCTAAGAGATAAGCTTATTGCATAATCAAATCTAACGATTTGGATATCTACGAAAACCCTATGATCAAGAAAAAGTTTATCTAACTTGTTAACTAGATTAGGTACGGTGGGGCACACCGAAACCTGGGTCATAGACCAAGTACGCTTGTGAAGAGGAGACCTCTATTTTTTCTGGCTCCGGCCTGGTTAAACAAGTCACCCCGTGGAAGCAAGAATCCCCGTCCTTCCAGGGCGGGGAGTGTCAACTGATGATTTCCTTCTTGACGACGAACCAGTGGATAATATCAATCAACCATCCCTGGCTGCTGCTCTGACACAAAGTTTGGAAATTGCTGGCAAACTACCAGCTAATGCCCTGACTACTACCAATTATGGCATCTGTGCCACTTTGAATGGCAAAATCGTGGTAAAAGCACCAGATTGGGGATATGTGCCATCAATTCGGGTGTCAAGAGAAGAAGTTAAACGTAATTATACCCCAAGACTTCAAGGGGATATTCCTGCTATTGTCATGGAATTTCTCTGTGATACTGAAGCTGGGGAGTATTCCAACAAGCCAACCTATCCTCCGGGCAAGTGGTTTTACTACGAGCAAGTGTTACAGGTTCCCAACTATGTCATTTTTGAGCCAGACACTGGAGTAATAGAAGTCTATCGGTTAGATGATTCAGGCCGTTATCAACTCCAACCACCCGATGGCAATAACCGTTATTGGATTGATCAAATGAGCTTATTTCTGGGTATCTGGCAAGGAACTAGGGAAAACCGAACTGGTTACTGGATACGTTGGTGGGATCAGCAAGGAGAACTGTTGCTGTGGGGTTCGGAGTTGGTCATCACAGGAACAGCAACGAGCTAAACAGGAACGGCAACGAGCCGAGAAATTGGCAGCCCAGCTAAGAGCAGCAGGCATCGAGCCAGAGGGATAATTCCTCAACTGGAATATCATATCCATTCCGGTAGCATCGCTATTGTCAAGCTTGGTCATTGGTCATTGGTCATTGATCATTGGTAAGCTATCAGCTATCAGCTTATGCGCTACGCGCACGCTACGCGAACAGCTTTCAGCTTATGCGCCTTTGCCAAAGGCCACGCTATGGGAATGGCTGATGGCACCTCAAGCAGCGTGAGCTTTTAGCTCACGGCTGACGGCACCTCAAGCAGCGTGCGCGTAGCGCATATGCTTACGATCATTGATATTTGATCTCTTACTCAGTTCAATGGAAAAAAGAAACGCCAACCAAAAATTATTTAACACTTAACCAACTAAACATTTCGGCAACAGATAATTTCCAATCTTTAATACTATCTAACACAGGTAAAATTTATTCATATGATTTTATTTCTGGCAATTGATTCGGTTGAAATATCATCACTGATTCATCTTCAGGATCAATTAACCAGCCTAAGTCTGTTCCCTGGTTCAGACAAAACAGAATTTTTTTGATCACTTTATTCGCAGATTGTTCAGGAGAAAGAATTTCGATTACCCAATCAGGATAAAGCTCAAATTTATTGGCTATTCTTCCTTTTTCTGTTTTCGGAATACGATTCCAACTAAATACTGTAATATCTGGAACAATAGAACGTCCCCCAAAAGTACATCTTAATTCAGTAAAAGCATGAGCATTTTTTTTCGGTAAAATAAGTTCATTAATCGCTGTAGCAAGACGAGTTTGTAAGGTACTATGTTCTCCTTGAGGAATAGGTTTTTGTTGAATTTGTCCATTGACATATTCAGTAGCAGGTTTGGTTTCAGGAAGTTCTAAAAATTCCGCCAGGGTTAACGTTTGTCTAATTTGATTCACAGCAACCATTGATGACCTCCTGTTTCTTAGATTTTAACTGTTGCTGGATTCAGTTCCAGTTATGCCCACCAGAAAAGCGATGCTCGGTACGAGCCGCTACGCGAACGCACTCTACAAGATCCGTTTACTCTTTCAACCAATCAAATATCTCACCCACCTTAAGCTGCACTGCTTCGGCAAACTCTGGCACGGGCAACACTACCTCTAAGTTCTCAAACAGTTGCACGGATTTATCGGCACTATAGACAAATATCAAGGACTCTTCCGGATCCAATAACCACCCCATCTTAGTACCGTTGTCGAGACAATGGAGAATGTTGCGAATGACTTTGGTTTGGTTCTGCTTGGGGGATAAGATCTCGATAGTCCAATCTGGATGTAGATTGAACGAATTGGCCACTTGGCCATCATGATCACGAGGAATCCGTTCTGTACGAAAGACGGCAACGTCTGGGACAATTGATCGCCCACCAAAGGTACAA
>NZ_JAAHGN010000997.1:0-2825 GCF_010672485.1 Moorena sp. SIO2C4
TTGTTTACTACCTGCCGTTGATTTGCTGACGGCTGACAGCTGATAGCTGTTGGCGTAGCCTGCGCGTAGCGCATATGCTTACCGTTCTATCTACCCTTGACCAAAGACAAAATTACCAGGTGCTTCGGGATCTTCACTACGGAAGAATTCATCGATCAGCTCGATATGTTTTTCTTTAGAAATGGAGTCATCATCCTTTAAATTAAGCCGTTTGAATACCTCGTTAGCCAAATTTTCATCACGTCCGGCGCTTCGATACCATTGTCTGTATTCCTCCAAATCCAGTTGCTCATCCCCATTAGTATCAAATAAGCTAAAGACGAAACCGGCGATGCCCTTTATTTCTGCTTCATAAGCGTCTTGGTCATTAAGGATATTCTCGATATATACCAACCATTCCTCTAAAGATATCCTATTGTCACGATTGGTGTCTGCAAACTTTTGCATACTATCCCAACGAGACATTAACTTCGATTGAAAGGAATTGTAGTTGGGTGAGCCTGGCTCCCAGCTGCGAAGCTGAGAGTAGCTTTCTAGGAAGCGCTCAAAATCCGCTTGCTCAATGAAACCGTTATTGTCGGCGTCATACATTTCAAACAATCTTGGGAATTTCTGCTTCTGCAATTCAGTTAACATAATTATTTTCTCCAGGGAGTAATAAATTCAAGTTTACACTATGTTTACCGTAGGATAACTAGTGGGACACAATTAATACACCGTTGGTTACAGCAACAGCTGATGGTCAGGGTAAAAACAGCGTCAGCTGATAGCTGAATGGTTACAAAACAGCTAATCTAGCCTTGGTGATAAATTCATAAAAAAGACTATTTGTCAAGGGTTTGTTAATAAATTTTAATCAAAGCCCCAAAATCTTGCTGTGATTGGTATTTGGGAATTTGCCTTTCTATACCAGAGGTAAAATTAACGTTTGATCGTTGTGTGTATAAGTTGGCGATATGCTCTGCTGCGCTGTATGCGATCGCTAACTAGATAACGCTGTTGCTAAAATCATAAAATTCTCAAACGTTATAATTAGCAAACCATTAGAGATTTTCTGATGATTTGTCACTAGATTGGTGATAAATTACCGACAAAATGAACTTGTCACCAATCTAGAAAAATCAGTGGCGTAGGGTGCGTTAGGGATGAGCTCACCCTAATTTTATTGGTAGCCAGTGTTGATACAGTCCATCCCGTAACGCACCACCGGGTCAAACTGGTACGGCTGAAGGCTGACGGCTGTTCGCGTAGCGTGCGCGTAGCGCATAAGCTGATAGCTGAATACTTACAAAGTACCTCACCCAATTAACAACTGCTACATCTCAAGTTTTACAATAATAATCCCTAGTTCCTTTAGCATCCAGAGAGTCTCCCAGGCGATTCAAAGCATGAACATAAGCAGCTGTGCGCATGGAAACCGCTAGTTCCTGAGAAAGTGACCAAATTGTTTCAGTTTCTTCCACCATTTTCTCCTTGAGACGTTGATGGACTTCATCGAGCTTCCAATAGTGTCCACTCCGGTTTTGTAACCATTCAAAATAGCTAACCGTGACACCTCCAGCATTAACCAAAATGTCAGGAAAAACATAGATGCCTTTTTCTTCCAAACGATTGTCAGCTGTAGAGGTTACTGGTCCATTCGCTACTTCAAAGATATAATTTGCTCTGATATTATCAACGTTTTCTTCGGTAATTTGATTTTCCAAGGCAGCGGGAATCAAGACATCTACATCTAAGGCTAAAAGGTCTTGATTAGTAATGACTTCATGCTCAACAATATTGCAAACGCTACCTCGACAGTAAACAGCTTTAATGCCTTGACTGGATGTTTTGTATTGGCGAATACTGGGAATATCTAACCCTTTTTTGGCATAAATACCCCCTTGAGAATCACTGACAGCCACAACTTTATAGCCTGCTTTAGCTAACAGTTGCGCTATCACAGCACCAGCATTACCAAATCCTTGCACGGCTACGGTGGTATTTTGAGGCAGCTGGTCAAATTTGGGCAAAATCGATTCCATCACAAAAAACGCGCCAGTAGCGGTAGCGGTATCGCGACCAACACTTCCTCCCAGTGCCAAGGGTTTACCTGTGACGACCCCTGGACTGATTTGACGGCGAATGACGCTGTATTGATCCATCATCCAACCCATAATCATGGAATTGGTGTAAACGTCGGGAGCGAGAATATCAATATCAGGCCCAATGAAATCTGCGATCGCATCGATGTAACCACGACTTAACCGTTCCAACTCCAGCTTCGATAAGGCTTTAGGATTTAGAGTAATTCCTCCTTTGCCACCGCCGAAGGGCAAATTTAAGGTGGCACATTTAAAGGTCATCCAAAAGGCTAAGGATTGGACTTCATCTAAACAAACATTGGGATGATAGCGCACTCCCCCTTTTGCTGGTCCCCTGGTGGTGTCATAGCGAACCCGATAGCCCTGAAACATCTGTAAGGAGCCATCATCCATGCGGACTGGGATAGAAACGCTCAAACTAGATTTGGGATATTTTAAGCGTGCGATCGCATCCTCGGAAATTGACACATATTTCAATGATTTCTGCAATCGTTTACTGGCATCAGCAAATAATGACTCAGACATGGCCTTATTTCTCCAGCTAACAATATTTACCATTTACCCAGTCCTGGTTATTTCAGGACTTACGCAAAGCCCCCGTTGGTCCCCCAATTCTGGGGGACTTTGACATCATTCCCCCCCAATTTTGGGGGGTTAGGGGGGCAAAACCAACTCAACTTCGTAAGTCCTATATTTAATTTAATCACAAAAAAACTGTATATTTTGTTACATTATGCTAAG
>NZ_JAAHGN010000998.1:0-2825 GCF_010672485.1 Moorena sp. SIO2C4
TTATTGTAGTGGCAAAAAAAATTGCTACGGTTAGCAACCCAGAATTAGCAATCGGTGCGGTGACTTCCTCCGGAGTTGTACTGTGGTCTGGGCAAAGGCGATGGCCAAACAAAAATGCTCAATGGCGGGAAATACTATTAGCTCAAGCTCAAGAAAAAGCCCAAGCTCAGCTAGCTCAACTCCAACCGGGTTGCCCGAAAACCAATCCTACTGGGGCGCTAGCGTTGCTGGTTGATGATGGCATTGCTACTGGGATGACCATAGCAGCAGCAACGGAAGCAGTAAAAGCCCACAATCCAGCACAGGTCTGGATTTGCACACCAGTGGCACCAGGAGGATTAATACGCTGGTTATCACAGTGGTGCGATCGCATGGTTATCTTACAAACACCGGAACCCTTTCTAAGTGTTAGCCGCTTCTACCTGAACTTTCCTCAAGTTAAAACTCAAGAAGCTCTAAGCTATTTACAGCAGCATAACTATAAGCATAACTATATTACAATATCAGAGTCTTCAGTCAACGCTAGCCTAGAGCATTAACTATCTGCTTTAATTATGAGACTTTGGCAGTTTTGGTGGCGAACATTAGTGCTTTCAACCCAGTACAATCCACCAGAGTTCGTTGAATTAATGATGACCTCATTGGCAATGGCTTTACTAGCCACCTGGGGATATACCAGTGACTGGCCCTATCTGGTACTCAGTTCTAGCTTTGCCATGGGAGCAGCCGTATCCATGTGGGTAAGGGGTACAACCATGCCTTCCTCTAATTCCCGTATGGTGCAGGTAATGGCTATCCTGTTGATCATCTACAGCTTTTATGCTTTTTCTCACCTTGTCGATGACATTTTTACTTAATTTTAAACTGTAAATACTCTGGTGATACCCAATCCACTAACCAGATTCCATTATCGGAACAATAGAAGCTGTGACCAGCTTTGTGCATAGCTGCAGCATCAATGGCAAAAACCACAGGGCGACCATGCCTTGCTCCAACTTTTTTTGCAATTGCCATATCCGTCGATAGATGGACATGGTGTCGCGACATTTTACACAAACCCTGGCGCAGAATTGACTCAACTGCGCGGTGACCCGTACCGTGATAAAGCACATCTGGTGGAACCACAACTTCTAGTTGCAAATCGACTTGAACCGTATGACCTTGATTGGCACGAATTCGGGTACCTGTGGAGTCGAAAGAAAAGCGCTTCTTGTCATTTTTGGCAACTACTTCATTTAAATCAGCACGGCTGATCCGAAAGGAATGCTTTTTAGACGCCGCCAGTAGTTCCTCAACACCAACCCAGCCACCAGGAGCGAGTGTGATTCCAATTCTCTGAGGCTGGTGCCGAAGATGCTGACTCAAATATTTACTAATTTTTACTAATCGAGACGGATTCATATTGATACAGCAGTTTTCAATTGGGTGAGGTACAAATTCTTAAGTTTTAGGGAGCAGGGAGTAGGGAGCAGGGAGCAGGTAATAGGTAATAGGTAATAGGTAATAGGTAATAGGTAATAGGTAATAGGTAATAGGTAATAGGTAATAGGTAATAGGTAATAGGTAATAGTAAAAAAATCCTGTGTACCTGATAGCTATGAAAAACCCTGTAAGTTTAAAATAGTGGTGATAAACATTATTAAAGACCGCGATACATTTTTTTTTATACTGTTTTCATCAATTATTATCCCTATTCCCTATTCCCTGTTCCCTGTTCCCTGTTCACTATTCCCGATTCCCGATTCCCGATTCCCGATTCCCGACTTCTGGAAAAAGTCTAGTCGAGATCATGGTCTAGTTCTTAATTGCAAAAGTAAGGTTGAGAATATCCGAGCAATATTCCAAGCATCATCTCCTCCCCGGTGGTGAGTACCTTCCAGCGGTAGATTGAGTAAATCCAAACCTTGTGCCATACCAACTTCATGGGGCAAAGCTTGACTAATCGCAAACAAGGTTTTGATGTTGATATGTCTCGGACCGAAGGGATATCTCAAAAAACGAGATGTACACTGTTTTTGAAATTGATTTCGATCATAATCTCCATAGCTTGCCCACACTCGACGAGCAGATAAATACTTATCCTGTAGCATTGAACAAGCTTCAACAAAAGAAATTCCCTGGTCAACTTGCTCCTGGGTTAATGTAGTCAGTTTGGTACAGAATTCACTGACCCTTGAGCGTTCTGGTTTTACCAAAATACTATCTTTTTCCAGGGGCTTCCCAGAAACAACATCCAATACACAAATCCCAATTTCAATGATTTCGTTTTCTTGTCCTGGGGGTGGCTTCCCTTGCCAACAGGTGGCTTCAACATCCACAACAAGAATTTGGTCGAGTTTTTTGGACATATTAGCCTCCGGCTAGTTGACGTTTGTTGAAGGTTGAAGGTTAAAGGTTGAAGGTTGACGGTTGACGGTTGAAGGTTGGCAGGTTGAAGGTTGGCAAGTTGAAGCTTAAAGGTTGAAGGTTGAAGGTTTAAGGTTGAAGGTTTAAGGTTGAAGGTTTAAGGTTGAAGGTTGGTTGACGGTTGTTCACCCTTGGCATCCCTTGTAGTCTCTTTACTGGTGGGAAGGGGGAGGTATTTGGACAGACTTACTAGGGTGTCAGCCTACATTGATTGCCCAAATGCTTCCCCCCTACAAGGTTTTCAAGACGCTTTTAACTAAGTCATATACTTGTATTATAATATAATACAAGCCAAAAGAGCATCCACCAACTGCTGATATGATTAGCAGCTGGGTAGAAGCCTTGGGCTCTAAACCCATGCGTAATACGTCTGGGAAATCCTACCGTGAAATAGGTGAAGAAAAAAAGACTTGGACCGA
>NZ_JAAHGN010000999.1:0-2823 GCF_010672485.1 Moorena sp. SIO2C4
AAAAACTTGTAACTTGGGGATTGGTGTTCGCGTAGCGTGGCCAATTGCTGATTGCTGATTGCTGATTGCTCATTGCTGATTGCTGATTGCTGATTGCTGATTGCTGATTGCTGATTGCTGATTGCTGATTGCTGATTGCTGATTGCTGATTGCTGATTGGGATAATTTGGCCTCAGTGCTTGATGGTGAATTACTATTAACGGTGAAGAACTTGTAAATTTCAGTGGTGGGTAACACCAACCCTTCTTGCAGGGATTTCCATAAATAATTCGCCGTATCGATTGGGGATTTATCATGAATAATCGCCAGGGTATCCAAATCAAATTGGTGGCCAATACAAGCCGCTACTTTCAAGACATCCTGAGTTTCTTTTGGCAACTTCTGTAACTGAAGTGCCATAAATTCTACCACATCATCCGTGAGGGCCAAGGGTCTAATTTGAGCAATATCACACTGCCAATACCCTTGATCAAAATTAAAGGTGATTAATCGGTCGTGATGGAGGGATTTCAGGAATTGGGTAGCAAAAAACGGATTTCCTTTAGTTTTCTGAGCGACTAGTTCGGTCAGGGGTTCGGCCAGTTCTATCCCACAAGTCAGGGTATCGGCAATCAGATGGTTTAAGTCGGATTTACTCAGGGGGTCGAGGGTAATTGTATTGAGTGAAACGCCAACGTTGGCCATCTCGGACAACGTGAGCATCAATGGATGAGTAGGATTTACCTCATTATCTCGATAAGCACCAATTAGCAGTAGATAGGAGGTATTAGTTTCTGCCATCAACACTTGCAGCAACTTCAGGGAAGCCGAATCTGCCCACTGCCAGTCATCGAGGAAAATCACTAGGGGATGTTCCTTAGTGGTGAAAACTTGGATAAATTTACTAAAGAGCAAATTAAACCGATTTTGGGCCGCCGTACCGGAAAGTTCGGGAGCAGGAGGCTGTTTGCCGATAATCCCTTCTAATTCTGGAATCAAATCCACCATCACTTGACCATTCTCACCCAAAGCAGACAGAATTTGTGCTTTCCACTGCATAAGTTGGCTATCAGTTTCCGTGAGTAATTGCTCCATCAAGTCCCGGAGTGCTTGGACGATGGCACTAAAGGGAATATTACGCTGGAACTGGTCAAACTTACCTTGGATGAAGTAACCCCGCTGCCGCACAATTGGTTTTTGGACTTCATTGACCACAGCGGTTTTACCAATCCCGGAAAAGCCAGCTACCAGAATCATTTCTGTAGATCCTTCACTGACTAGCTCAAAGGCGACCAGTAAGGTATTTACTTCGGCTTGACGCCCGTAGAGTTTTTCCGGAATTACGAAGCGATCGGACCTAGGAGCCGCTACGCGATCGCAAATATCTCGACTGCCCAACTTAATGTCAGCGATCGCGCCAAATCTTTGCAAGTGATAGGAACACTGTTCTAGGTCATACTTGAGTCCCAAAGCACTCTGATAACGGTCTTCAGCATTTTTAGCCATCAGTTTACTGATAATTTGGGACAGGAGTGGGGGAATAGCGGGGTTCAGCTGGTGTGGAGCTAATGGTTGTTTAGCAATATGACAGTGAACCAACTCCATCGGGTCAGTAGTGCTAAAAGGTAACTCTGTGGTGAGCAGCTTGTAGAAGGTTACCCCAGTAGCATAAAAGTCACTGCGGTAGTCAATTCCCCGATTCATCCGTCCAGTTTGTTCCGGAGACAGGTAAGCCAGGGTACCTTCGAGGCAGTTAGGACTAGTCAGGATTTGGCTTTCTTTCGGGAGTAGGGAGGCAATACTGAAGTCAATGAATTTGACTTGACTGGTGGTGGGATTAATCAGGATATTCCTAGGCTTGATGTCTTTGTGGATCACTCGGTGGCGATAGAGTTCATCCAGGATGGAGGCGATTTGAATCGCGATGTGGAGAAATTCCTGAAGTGACTGCTCACGGATCATACCGGGATGCTCTAGCTGATCCGTTATCCGTCTTTGGTGCAAGCTATCAGTGGTATACTCTTCCAGGGAGATGCCACCAAAGTCTTCCATCACCAATACCAAGGTATTGTGGTAGGACTCCAAGCTATAGATTTGGATAATTCCGGGATGGTCAAGATTTTTGGCAATAGTGTACTGATTGCGGAACTGGACAAGTTCCTGGAAGCTGGGATAGGGATTATTCAGCAGTTTGAGTACTACTGGTGTGTGGTCTGAGTTCCTAGTGCCACGATAAACTAGGGTTCTCGACCCATGGTAGACCAGGTCAGTGATGCAATAGCCTTTAATGTTGGGAGCAGTTGTGTTCATGGGTGACATACCTACGTGAGGGTATAGGGCATCTGGACCAATTCAAGCGGACTCACTTTATAGATTTCCCGTTTCCGCCAGACTAGGTAACATTGAGCCAGGCACTCAGCAGCTAGGTGCCATGGAATGCTATCGGATCAAGAAAGCTAAACTAAGGAAAATTACCCAAGTGAAGCTAGCGGGGAATCTCAACCATGCTCAAACCCAAATTAACCTTAATTGCTTTCCTATCAACTACTGGAATTGCCAGTGCTGTTTTGTTGGGTTCAGTTAGTCCAGCTGAATCTTGTATGTACAAGAAGTCCATTAACTACATAAGATCTGAGCAAGTGAATTGGTTACGCTCTCCTTGGGCAGCGGTTATTACCTTGCCAGGACTAGCTATGGCAGCAGCTTTGTACCTGGGTAATCGCTATTACTTAAGCGATCGCCAGTGAGCTTGTAAGCATATGCGCTACAGATGGTGCTACTTGAGGTGCCCTAAGCCCTCAGCCCTCAGCCCTCAGCCCTCAGCCCTCAGCGGTCAGTGGTCAA